>JBDTLH010000290.1:0-13598 GCA_039934875.1 Acidobacteriaceae bacterium
ATTGCCGCGAGCGGGCGCACTCCGTACACGATTGCGGCGGTCGAGTATGCGCGGCGGCAGGGCGCAACGACGGGATGCGTCGTGTGCAATCGCGGCTCGCAACTGGCGGCGGCGGTGGACCTGCCAATAGAGATCGAGGTGGGGGCAGAGGTGGTGAGCGGCTCCACGCGCATGAAGGCGGGCACCGCGCAGAAGCTGGCGTTGAACATGATTACTACCGGCGCATTCACCCGGCTGGGATATATCTACGACAACCTGATGGTGAATGTGAAGTTGTCGAATGAGAAATTGGTGGAGCGCGGGATAGGAATTGTGCGCGAGATTCTTGGGGTATCGCGCGAGCAGGCGGAGGCGGCGTTAAGGCAGGCGGAGAACCATGTGCCAACGGCGTTGGTGATGTTGAAGCGGGGGGTGAGCGCGGAGGAGGCGAAGCAGCGGTTGGCGGACGCGCGAGGAAATGTGCGGGTGGCGATGCGCTAGTGCACGAACCATCCGGTGATGGCGATGACTGCGCCGATAATTGCCGACGCCGCACCCGCCGTAAACAGGTATTTGCGTTTCGTGAGGATGGCGAGCGAGGAAAAGACGATAGCGATTTCGAGAAAGACCTCTCCGAAGTGGACGCGCAGGCTTTGCCGTCCGCGCAGGCGGCTCTCGTCTTCGAGGGCGCGTGCCTCTTTTTGTATCTCTTCCTGGTCAGATGCGTAGCGCCGCGCCTCTTTTGCGTATTGGCTGATGATGGCGGGGTCCGCCTTTTCCTGGGTGAGGGTATCGCGGGTGGCCTCGGAGACGAAGCGGCGGATGGATTTCGCCTGAAAGAATGCCCATTGGTCGGAGCTGCGCTGCTGCAGCAGGAGTTGTTCCGCGGTGAGGTGTTGGCCGAGGACGGTTACGATCGCGATCGCGGCGGCGATGATCGCCATGGTTCCGGCGACCCGTCTGTCCCACGGATCGGCGGCGTGGTGGATGTGCTCGTGTACTTCCTCATCGACCGACATGGCGAGAAGGTAGCACAGTCGCGCGGCGGGCGACAGTAGCTTGAAGGTGACCCTGCGCTTGATTAATGGAGCGGTTGCAAGTTGAGTATCCCGGACAGGATCGCGCCCAAGATGCTATACGAGCCATTGGAATACGTGCCGTATTGATAGCGGCTGTTGTAGCCATCTTCGTAGCCGCGCTGGAATCCCTGGCGGAAGTAGTAGTTGTAGTCTCCCTGATCGATGTAGTCTCCGTCATACCCGTAGTTTGCGTCTTGATAGGCATAGGAGTCCTGGTAATCGGGACGCCAGTGGTCTTCGCGGTCGGCCTGCCCGGCCTGGAAGCCTTCCTGGTATCCATTGTTCACGCTTTGGCGGAGCAGGTCAGCTCCGTATCGGTTGGTCTGATAGTAGTTCCCGCCGCGTGAATAGCGATAGCTGGGAGCAGTGTAGTATCCGGGATCATTGTCGTAATCGCGGCTGCGCTGGTTGCGCAATGCTTGCTGCTGCTGGCGCAGTCGCGCCGCATACTGCTCTTGAAAACGGTATTGCGCCGAGCGGTGCTGTTGCTGAAGCTGCGCGATATGCTGCTGTTGCAGGCTTAATTGCTGATTTAAGTGCTGGCTGTATTGCGTCTGGCGCTGCCGCTGCTGAGCAATAACCTGCTGCTGGCGCTGTTGGGAGAGACGGTCTTGCTGTTGCGGCTGGGTTTGAGCGCGGGGCTGGGGTTGGTTGCGCGGCGGCCGGGCATTCTGGCGCTGTTGCTGCGGCGGTTGAGCGTGTGGCTGTGTCTGCGGTTGCGGCCGGGCGGATTGCGGCTGCGGCCGATCCTCAGGCCGGGGCTGGGGCTGAGCACGCTGCTGCTGCGGGCGCTGGCGCTCCGGTTGCTGGGATTGGGCGTGTGGCTGGGGTTGCGGCCGGGCGGCTTGCGGCTGCGGCCGTTCTTCAGGCCGGGGCTGGGGCTCGGCGCGCTGCTGCTGCGGACGCTGGCGCTCTGGCTGCGGTTGCGCGTGTGGCTGCGGATTTCCCTGCTGAGCTTGCGGGTGACCTTGTGTTTCAGGCTTGCCCGGTTTGTCTTTCGGTGGCTCCTGCCGTGCATACGCGGAAAGAGTGGCCGCAAGAAGCAAACACAAAACAGACGAACCATTCACTCTGGACAACTTCATGACAAGCACCTCTATGATTCTCCATATGATGCATGAACGAAGCATTCCGGGCTGAAGATGATGGAAGTGGCGGAGAAATGGCCACGATGGGTCCTCTGCCATTGGGTTACATTGAAAGCATGAGGTGGAAGCTCGCGATCTCCGCAATATGGTGCGCGCTGGTGATGTGCGCACCGGCCAACTTATGGGCGCAGCGGGACGAAGCGGGGGCGCGGCAGATCTTCGCCGACCTGAACCGGGAGCGGGCTGCGCAGCGCCTGGTCCCGCTCGCCTGGGATACCGGACTGGGGCGGGCGGCGCAGGCGCATACCGAGCGTATGGCGGCGCAGAATGAAATCACTCATCAGGTTGCGGGGGAGCCGGAGGCGGGGCAGCGGCTGTTGGATGCGGGAGCGCGGGTGAGCGCATTCGCGGAAAACGTGGGAGTTGCGGACAGCGCAGACGAGGTGCACCATGCATGGATGGAGTCGCCTGGGCATCGCGCCAACATCCTGGATGCACAATACAATGCGGTCGGTATTGGCGCCTTCGAGGTGAACGGCCGGTTGTATGCGACGGAGGATTTCGGGAGGCTGACCCAGGCGATCTCGGCGGACGATGCGGAGCTGCAGGTACGCGATGCGCTGGCCGATGCGCGGCAGCGCGGACATCTCGAGAAACTCAGGCTCGAGGTGCTATCCGGGGAGCATTGCACGGCAGCGGAGTTCGCGGCAGCTACTCCGATTGCGCCCGGACACTCGCGTTCAATTGTGGACTATACGACAGCGGAGCCAACGACGCTCCCCGAACCCTTGCGGGCTCTGGTGGGCGAAGCGCGGTTTCGCAGCTACAGCGTCTCGGTGTGCGAGCTGCATGCAAAGGGCTTTACACTTTTTGACATTCATGTGGCACTGTTCGATTAAGCGACGGGCTTGAGCGAGGGCATTGCAATATGAACTTGTGCCCGCCGGCTTGCGTATCACGCATCGCTAACCGAATGTTCCCTGCAAGAGTCAAAGATGGAAACCGGAGGCAAGGAGAAAGCATATGTTCGACGGAAAATACAACCAGGTCCTTGATAATTCTTTGCTGCGTTTCGGAGCGATGGCGCTGGGTCTGCTGGTGTGGGCTGGAGTTGCGGTAGGAATGCTGGCGGCAGCGTAGGGCAAAGGCGTACCTTTCAGTAAGATGTGAGGATGGTCAAGCGCCTGATCGTGAACGCGGATGATTTTGGGCTGACCGCCGGAACCAATCGCGCGATTGTGGAATGCGCGGAGACGGGAGTACTCACATCGGCGACCTTGATGGCGGGCGGAGCGGCGTTTGCGGACGCTTCCCTGCTGGCGCGGCAAGGTAATTTTGCAGTCGGCTGCCATGTGGTGCTCGTCGATGGCAAGCCGCTGAGCGATACGGCGCACCTTGCGACGGTTGCGCGGGAGGGCCGCTTTCGCAATTCCATTGCGCAACTAGCGAGAGACGCGCTGCTGCATCGCATAGCGGGCGATGAGGTGGAGCGCGAGACATTGGCGCAGATCCGTCGCTTGCAGGATGCGGGGATTCAGGTTACGCACGTCGATGCCCATAAGCACGCGCATATGCTTCCTGACATTCTGCGTCCCTTGTTGCGCGCGGCGCGGAGCGCGGGCGTAAAGCGAGTGCGGAACCCCTTTGAGCCGCGATGGACGATGGGCTTCCTGGAATCCGCTGGGGCAAGGAGGTTCAAGGTCGCTCTGCTGCGGCAATTGCGCCGGAGTTTTTTGCGTGCGGTGCGCGACCAGCGATTTATTACCACCGATGGCGCACTGGGGGTGATCGCCACCGGCCGGCTGGAGGAAGCGATGCTCTGCCGCATGTTGGACCGGATACCGCAAGGGACGTGGGAGCTGGTGTGCCATCCGGGGTACGACGATGCGGACCTGCGAGCGCAGCACACGCGGTTGCTGGGATCGAGGGCAGTAGAGCGGCGGGTGCTGACGTCGGCGAAGGTAAGGGAAGCGGTGGAGCGGAACGGGATCGAGTTGATCTCGTTTGCGGAGTTGTAGGAAGAGCGGCCGCGGATCCCCGAGCGCGGGAAGGGGCACGAGCAAAACGCGAGGCTTTCCCTTCGAAGCTCAGGGGCCGGATGAAAATCGCAATGGGTGAATAGTTTGCGCGCCGTGCAACATCTATACCTGCGAATCGCGTTCGAGCGGAGGCGCACTGCAAGATGAAGATTGGGATCACGTGTTATCCGACGTACGGCGGCAGTGGCGTGGTGGCGACGGAGTTGGGAATCGAGCTGGCGACGCGCGGCCATGAGGTGCACTTCATCAGTTATTCTCAGCCGTTTCGCTTGACCGAGCCGCAGGCAAATATCTACTTCCATGAAGTCACGGTGACGGACTATCCGTTGTTTCAATATCCGCCGTATGATCTGGCGCTGGCGAGCAAGATGGCGGGGGTGGCGGAGAACTACGATCTCGATTTATTGCACGTGCATTACGCGATCCCGCATTCGGTAAGCGCGTTACTGGCGCGGCAGATGCTGGCGAAGCGGCGGCGGCTGCCGTTTGTGACCACTTTGCACGGCACTGATATTACGCTGGTCGGCCTCGACCGCTCCTACCTGCCGATCACCAGGTTTTCGATTGAAGAGAGCGATGCGGTGAGCGCCATCTCGCGCGATCTGCGGGAGAAGACGCTGGCGGCATTTGAGATCGAGCGTCCGATAGACGTGATTTATAACTTTGTGAACTGTGACCTGTACCGGCGTGAGGCGGCGGCGGGAGCGCGCGCGCAATATGCGCGGGAGGACGAACGGGTGCTGGTGCATCTATCAAATTTCAGGCCGGTGAAGCGGGTGCTGGATGTAGTTGAGATCTTCGACCGGGTGCGGCAGGCGATGCCGGCGAAGCTGGTGTTGATTGGAGATGGTCCGGACCGTTCCAGCGCGGAGTATCTGGTGCGGCGCAAGAAGCTCGCGGAGAAGGTATATTTTCTGGGCAAGAAGGACCATGTTCACGAGCTGCTGGGAATCGCCGACCTGATGCTGATGCCGAGCGAGATGGAATCATTTGGACTGGCCGCGCTGGAGGGGATGGCGTGCGAAGTCCCCGCGGTGGCAACCGCGGTGGGTGGCGTTCCCGAGTTGATTGAGGATGGCGTGACCGGATTTTTAGCGCCAGTGGGTGACGTGGGTACGATGGCGGCGTGCGCGGTCGAGATACTTTCCGACGAGGCGCGCTTGCGGGAGATGGGCCGGCGAGCGCGCGCCGATGCGCAGGCGCGCTTCTGCGCCTCCCATATTGTCCCGCAATATGAAGCCCTCTATGAGCGGGTGCTGTCGCGCAGCTGATAGAGGATTTCGGCGGCGGAATCTTTTAAATTGCCGCTGCGGTTGAGGACGGGAACGATGATGCGGATCAAGGTCCCGGTGCTGTTGGAACCGGGATTGACCTGCATCCTGCCCGCGTCGCCATAAAGCACCTGCAGGCGCTCGGCGATGTTGTTCATGCCGATGCGGGTGCGGTCCAGATCGTGGCCGTTGCGCGCTTCGAGGGCGGCGCTCTCCGCGATGCCGATGCCGTTGTCTTCCAGCTCGATGAGCAACTTATCATTTTCGATTTTGCTGCGCAGCCAGATGGTGCCTCCGTCAATGCGCGGGGCAATGCCGTGCTTGATGGAGTTTTCGATCAGGGGTTGCAGCAGCATGCTGGGCACGATGATGTCGAGAGTGTCCTCGTCGAGCTGCTTTTCAAAGCGCAGCTTGTCGCTGCCAAAGCGTACGACTTCGATGTCCACGTAGTCGTCGATGAAGGCGATCTCGTCGCGCAGGGGAAGGAAGGCGTCGTGGCGGCTGAGCAAGGCGCGCAGAATTTTGGAGAGTTTGAGGATGAGTTCGCGGGCGGTTTCCGGCTGGCGGCGGACCAGGGATGACACGGAGTTCAGGGTATTGAAGAGGAAGTGAGGATTGATCTGGCTCTGCAGCGCATCGAGCCTGGCTTGCAGCAAAAGCGTCTCCTGCTCCTGCAGTTTCAGTTCGATTCGGGTCACGTTCCACACTTTCAGCGGAACGGCGACGCAGGCAACGACGGCCGCGAAGATCGCGAGCTCGATCCATTGGCTGGAGCTGTCAAGGCTGAAGAGGCGTCCGGGATAGATCGAGGCCAGCTCGGTGCGCGCGGCCTGCATGGCAATGATCACGAGGAAGAAGGAGATCTGCCAATCCATGCGGAAGGGGTGCTTGAGGACGCGGCGCAACCAGCGGTAAACGCTGAGGTCCATGAAGGGGGAGAAGAGCCAGATATCTTCAGGATTGTGGGCGGCATCACGGCAGAGTCCGGCGGCGAAGCCGATGACGGTATAGAAGGGCAGGGTCAAGTATTCACCGTGCATGAACGCGGGAAACGCGACAAAGGCCCCGGCCAGGAGTCCGGCGGTACGGCCGGCGATGACGCCCATGAGAATGGTCATTTCAAAGGCGACGTCGGCGGCGTAGAAATCGTGTACGCTGATGCGCACCCAGACGCCTAGAGCGATGGGGATGGCAACGAAAGAGACGAGATGGACCTCCTGCAACAGGGTGCGCGAGGGACGAAAGAGCAGGTCCTTGAAGATGCGCGAGCGCATAACGGCGCTGGCCACGGCGGCGCTGACGCCGAGCTTGATGAGGCAGGTGATCAGGACCAGCTTTGAATCCATGAATTGGCCGCTGACATCATTATTGCAGGAGCGTTCTGCCATAATGAAAACCATGATTGCGGTGGAGTTGGAAAAAAAGGCGGAGGCGAAGCTGCCCACGCAGTGGGGCGAATTTCGCATACTGGGATTCGAAGGCAAGGCCGCCGGCAGCGAGAAGATCGAGTCGGTGGTCGCGCTGGTGATGGCAGATGGAGATATTGCCGAGGGAGCGCCGCTGGTGCGCGTCCACTCGCAGTGCCTCACGGGAGATGTTTTTTCGTCGCTGCGCTGCGACTGCCGGCAGCAACTGGAGATGGCGCTGGGCATGATCGCCGCCGAAGGCCGCGGCATCCTGATCTATGAGCAACAGGAAGGGCGCGGGATCGGCTTGATGGCGAAGCTGCAGGCGTATGAGCTGCAGGAGCAGGGGCGCGATACGGTCGAAGCGAACGAAGAGCTCGGATTCAAAGCGGATGAGCGGGAGTTTGCCGTCCCGGCCGCGGTGTTGCGCGCGCTGGGAGTAACGCGGGTGCGGCTGCTGTCGAATAATCCGAGCAAGGTCAAGGCGGTCGAAGAGGCGGGAGTGCGGGTCATTGAGCGCGTATCAGCGGCAGTAGAGGAGCACCAGGACTCCGCGGCGTATCTGCGCACCAAGCGAGAGAAGATGGGGCATCTGATCGGATGACGCAGACGAAAACGAAAACGAAGCCGCGAGTGAAGATCATTTCGCGGAAGCAGGCGTACCAGGGACCGGTCTTTGGCGTCACCACGTATGAATTAAAGGAGCCGGGCGGAATCAAAGTGCGGCGCGATGTGGTGACGCACAGCGGATCAGTGGTGATTCTGGCGCTGGCGGAGCCGTCGCGCGGGCCTGAGGTGTTGCTGGTTCGGCAATACCGGCATCCGGCGCGGGACTACTTGTGGGAGCTGCCGGCGGGGCGTAAAGATGAGGGCGAAGAGTTGCTCGCGGCAGCGAAGCGCGAACTGCTGGAGGAGACGGGGATCTCCGCGCGCAAATGGAAGCACGGCTTTCGCTTCTGGGCGAGCCCTGGATTCCTGGACGAAACCATGGACATCTTTCTGGCGCAAGGCTTGACGCATGGCGACGCGCATCCGGAAGAAGATGAAAATATCGAAGTAAATTTTGTGCCGTTGCCGCGCGCGCTGAGAATGGTGATGCAGGGCATTATCGTGGACGCGAAGACCATGACGGGAATCTTGTGGCTGGCGCGGAAGCTGCACATTTAAACATAGATCCTTCGACTCGCCGTTCGCTCAGGATGGCACACTGCTGTATCGCGCAGGATCGTTCGTGTGTGCTTCGGCGAAGCCTTTGAGGCGCAGCAGGCAGGCGTCGCAACGTCCGCAAGCCAGACCTTCATGGCTGGGATCGTAACAACTGGTGGTTAAGCTGTAATCTACGCCAAGCGCGAGTCCGAGGGTGATGATCTGCGCTTTGCTCATGTCGATCAGCGGAGTGTGAATGCGAATGGGGTCTCCTTCCACGCCGCGCCGGGTTGCGAGATTTGCCATCTGTTGGTAGGCGTGGATGTATTCGGGGCGGCAATCAGGATATCCGCTGTAGTCGAGGGCGTTGACGCCGAGAAAGATGTCATTGCAAGAGAAGGGGATTACCTCGGCATAGGCCAGCGCGAACGATAGAAAAATGGTATTGCGCGCTGGAACATAAGTGATGGGAATGCCGCTGCCGGTAATTTCTGCGGCGGTTTCGTGTTTGGGAACGGGTATCTCGGCGGTGAGGGCGGAACCTCCGAACTGGCGCAAGTCGATATCGAGGATGATGTGGCGGGCGACACCGGCGCGTTCCGCAATGCGTTTGGCGGCTTCGATTTCGTGTTGGTGGCGCTGTCCGTAACGGAAGCTCAGCGCATAGAGGTCGAATCCTTCGCTCTTGGCGATAGCCAGGCAGGTGGTGGAGTCGAGGCCTCCGCTGAGCAGAATGACGGCGGAGCTCAAGCTGCTGCTCCGGCCCCTTCCAGAGCGCTGAGGCGGCGGCAACCCTCGGCGAGATCGGCTTCGGTTTTCGCGAAGCAGAAGCGCAGCATGTTGTTGGCGGAAGGAGTCTCCGGTCGGAAGAAGGCGGAGCCGGGGACGGCGGCGACCCCCGCACGTTCCAGCAATGCCATGGCACGTTGCTTGCTGTCTCTTCCGGGAAGCGAAGAAGCGTCGGCGAGCACATAGTATGCGCCTTGCGGGATGCTAGGCTTGAGGCCCGCTTTCATGAGCGCATCGCAGAGCATATCGCGCTTGTTGGCGTAGTCGGCGGCGAGCTCCGCGTAGAACACGTCGCCCAGTTCGTTCAATCCGGCGGTCACGCCAACCTGCAAGGGAGAGGGCGCGCAGATGTAGGTGAGGTCGTGGAAGTACGCCATCGCCGGCTTCCAGCGGGCGGCGCAGGCGAGATATCCCAGACGCCATCCGGTGACGCTGAAGGTCTTGGAGAAGCCGGAGATGGTAATCGTGCGTTCGGACATGCCGGGCAAGGTCGCCATAGAGATATGTTTGCGGCCGTCGTAGAGAAAGTATTCGTAGATCTCGTCGGTGAAGACGAAGAAATCGTGGCGCTGTGCCAGGTCGGCGATGAATTCGAGTTCGTCGCGGGTGAAAACTTTGCCGCCGGGGTTGGCGGGCGAGTTGACGATGATCGCCTTGGTCCTGGAAGTAATGGCGTGGGTGAGCGCGTCGCGATCGATCTCCCAATCAGGAGCGGGAAGCGCGATGATCACAGGCTTTGCGCCAAGCGCGGCTATTAGATTGGTGTGATAGTTATAGAACGGTTCGAAGGCGATGACCTCGTCCCCAGGATCAAGCAGGGCGGTGCAGGCGGCATAGAAGGCCCCGGTTGAGCCGGAGGTGACGAGGACTTCGCGCTCCGGATCGGCGTCTATGCCGTTGTAAGAGAGAAGCTTGCGGGCGATTGCCTGGCGCAGCGGGGGAATGCCGTCCATGCGCACGTATTGGTTGATGCCCGCGGCGATGGCCTCTTCGGCGGCGCGGCGAATGAGGTCAGGCGTGGGAGTATCGCAGACGCCCTGCGCCAGGTTGATTCCCTTGACGCGCTCGCACTCAACAGACATGATGCGGATTTCAGAGGGAACGATGGAGGCAGAGATGGCGCTGGTACGAAGTTTGGATTGCTTTTCCACGCAACTATAGGGTAACGCTAAAAGCAGTTTCGAGTTTCAAGTTTCAAATTTCAAAGTCAGAGGCGAACCGCGGGCCACGCGGAGGAGCGCAGATAGAATGGGTTGACTCGGCCAATCGAATCGGTGGGTTCATGCGGGGCGCCTAATTGCGCCGGTTTTTCTGCTTCGGACCGTAGAACCGGCATGTTTCTTACCTCGCACCTTGCTCAGCCGCGATGGTTGTACTAAAACCTCAGCCGGAATTTCGAGCTTGGCGTGCAACTTGCGTATCATGTTCAGCGAAAGCGGACTATCGCCTCGCATAACTTCGTAGACACGAGTCCGCTGACCGATTATACCGATCAAAGCGTCATATCCCTTTCCCTCTTGTTCCAATCGGAATTTGATCGCGTCGATCGGATGAGGAACCTCGATAGGATAGTGCTCACGTTCGTATGACTCTAATAGCGTGACCAGAACGTCCAGTTCGTCGCTATCGGCAGTACCTGACTCGGCTTCCCAGAGGTCCTCCACCCGGTGCAACGTGTCGTGATAATCGGTCGTGCTTCTGATTGGCCTAATCTCCATATTTCACCGTCTTTATGAGCGCATGTACTTGCGGTGGTCTTTGAGGATGCAGCGGTCCATGATAACTCTTACGCCGGCGGCTTCGGCGCGCTGCGCGGCTTCATTGTGGATAACGGTTTCCTGGAGCCAGAGGTAAGGAATTTTGAGGCGGATTACCTGGTCCACAATTTCAGGGACGGCGTCGGGAGTGCGGAAGACGTCCACCAGATCGATCTTCGCGCTCTCGGGTATATCGGCGAGCGACGGGTAAGATTTTTCGCCGAGCACGTGGTCCACTGTAGGATTGACGGGGATGATGCGGTATCCTTGCTGTTGCATATAGGCCGAGACGCCGTAGCTCGGTCTGCCAGGGCTGGCGGAAAGTCCGACCACGGCGATGGTCTTAATCAGGTGCAGTATCTCCTGTATGCTCGCGAGATCCTTCATGGCTGTTCCTATTGTAAAGAAGCGCGGCTGGACGCAGGTTGCTGGACAGAGATGAAGCAGGTCCGGTTGAAGCCTTTCCTGCTTACCACTCTTCCTCTTCACAAAACTTCACATTTGCCGCCGGGTTTATCTTCATCGAAGACACCATGCAACGACTGACAGAACTCGATGCAGCTCGCGGATTCATGCTGGTCTGGATGACCGTCACGCATCTGCCGACCAGCCTGAGCAACTGGACCAACCAGCCGTTTGGCTTCGTCTCCGCGTCGGAGGGGTTTATCTTTCTCGCCGCATTGTTTACCGGGCGCATCTACTTCCGGTTGGGCGAGAGAAGCGGCGCCCTCGCCATGTGCCGCAAGCTGTGGGCGAGAGCGCTTGACCTCTACGGCTACCATCTTCTGCTGCTATCGTTTGCCTTTTTGGTTATGGGAACGATCGCGACTCGCGGCGATTTTCCCGCAGTGCACAACTTACTCGATTACTATTTCGCCACCGGGCATGAACAAGCGCTGGTCGAAGGCGCGCTGCTGATCTATCGCCCGCCGCTGCTAGACATCCTGCCGATGTACATCATCTTTCTCTTGCTCACATCAGTGCTCCTGGTGGTTACGGCGCGGGTCGGATGGAAGTACATTCTGGGCGGAAGTTTCACCATCTGGCTAGCGGCGCAATTTGGATTTGGCGAGCTTCTGCATGGTTTCTTGGCCCGCCACTTTGGCCTGGCAATCCCGATCAATGAGATGGGATCATTCGATACCTGGGCGTGGCAACTGGTGTGGGTATTCGGCCTGTGGTTCGGGGTCCGCTGGGCCAAGGACGATCTGCCTTTGCGACTCTGGGCGAAGCGCTTGACCATTCCCGCATTGATGATTGTTCCTGCGCTGATTGCCGCACGCTATGCGACGATGAACGTCTCCGATTTTGGAATGCTTGGCTCCGCGCTCGATAAATGGCATCTGGGGGCGGTGCGCATCGTCGATTTCGCGGCAATTGCAGTGCTGCTGGTCCGCTTTCAAAAAATGGTCAAGCCACTCGCGATTAAGCCTCTGATCGTCCTGGGACAATCCTCGCTTCAGGTCTTCTGCGTGCACCTGCTGTTTGTCTTCTTCGGCCTTGCGGTGATGGGCACCGCTGAAGTCATGAGCGGATGGCAGAAACTCGCCGTGTTGGCAGTGACCTTCCCGGCACTGCTGCTGACGGCGAAACATGCCGCGGACGCAAAATCGGTCCAACCCGGTCAAAGCCCGAAGCTGGCGCAGGTACACGGCTAACGCCGATCTCTAGCGAAACTCTGATTAAGTGGAGACCTGCCTGCGCAGCAGGCACGATCTTTAGTCCGGTTCGCATTGCACGCGAATGGTCTCCAGACGGGCGTTGTTCAGAGTTTCCCTACACGTCGTCAGGAGTCGCGGTGAGGTCGCTTCCCTGCCGCTTTGCCAGTAAGTAGGCGCGGATGAAGGGAGTCACGTCGCCGTCGAGGACGCGGTCCACGTCTCCCATGTCGAGCTTGGTGCGGTGGTCCTTGACCATGCGGTAGGGCGCGAGCACGTAGGAGCGGATCTGGGAGCCGAAGTTGATGCCGAGTTTTGAATCTTCAACCTTCTTGCTCAGCGCGCGCTTCTTCTCAAGCTCGTACTCGTATAGTTTGGAGCGCAGCATCTTCCAGGCGCGCTCGCGGTTCTTGTGCTGCGAGCGCTCGTTCTGGCAAGCGACCACGATGTTGGTGGGCAAATGCACGATACGGACAGCGGAGTCGGTGGTGTTAACGTGCTGTCCGCCCTTGCCGCCGGAGCGGTAAGTATCGATGCGAACATCTTCGGGCTTGATATCGATTTGGATGGAGTCGTCGATCTCGGGGGAGACGTAAACGCTGGCGAAAGAGGTATGCCGACGCTTCGCCTGATCAAAGGGCGAGATGCGGACCAGGCGATGGACGCCGATCTCTCCCGCGAGCAGCCCGTAGGCGTTCTCGCCGGAGATGGTGATGGTCGCAGACTTGATGCCGGCCTCTTCCGCCGCCTGATATTCGTTGACCTCGGCCTTGAATCCCTGGCGCTCGGCCCAGCGCAGATACATGCGCAGCAGCATCTCCGCCCAGTCCTGCGATTCGGTCCCTCCAGCGCCCGGATGGATGGTCATGATGGCATTGAGGGCGTCGCTCTCTCCGGAGAGGAGCATCTTGGTTTCCAGATCATCGAGGACTTTGGTCAGATCATCGATCTCGCGCTTGAGATCGGCGGCCACGGGTTCGCCCTCCGCGGCAAGCTCGAAATATGCGGCGATGTCTCCGGTGCGGCGCTCGAGTTCGGTCTCTTCGGCGATGGATTCTTCGAGGCGGCGGCGTTCGCGCAGAATGGGCTGCGTCTTCCCCTGATCGTTCCAGAAGCTGGGGTCGGCTACCTTTTTCTCGATCTCAGCGAGGCGGGATTTCAGCCGGGGCGCGTCAAAGATACTCCCGCAGGTCGGCTACCTTGGAGCGCAGTTGCGAGTATTCGCGTTCGAGTTCTTCAACCATTGAGAGTATCTCCGGAGCCTGGGGAAGATCGGCTAATTGTCGAATTGTCAGATTGTCAGATTGAATTTGATCAGCAGCAACAACATTCGACAATTCTACAATTTGACAATTTCAAATAGAGCGTCTTGCTGCTGCCGCGATC
>JBDTLH010000291.1:0-9116 GCA_039934875.1 Acidobacteriaceae bacterium
GGAGAGATTCCCCGTTTGGGCCTTCGGCCCAATCACTACCGCACTGACTCCGGCTTTCGATGTAGTCTGGTCATCAGAATTCAATCCTGAGTTAAACCAGGAGCGTCGGTGAGCATTAACAGTTATAGCTTAAAGCTAAGGCTATTGCTCCTGCTGGTGCTGACTGCTCCAGCGCTCCGGGCGCAGGCGGGGCCTCCGTTCCAGACCGACGACCCGACGCCGGTGGACTACGGTCATTACGAAGCTTATATCTTCGGCGGCGTGGGCGGTACTCCGGCGGAAATTGATCCCCTGGGGCCCGCGTTTGAGTTCAACTGGGGCGCCATTCCCAACGTGCAGCTTCATGCAATCCTGCCCTTCGGGGCCATCATTCCGTCGAACAATCCCATTTATCTTCCGGGCGGCGCCGGCCCCAGCGCCTTCGGCCTGACCGACATGGAATTGGGGGTGAAGTGGGGGTTTATCAAACAAACCAAGCACCGCCCGCAGATCGGATCGTTCACCATGTTCGAAATTCCGACCGGGAGTTACTCCCGCGGACTCGGGGTAGGCCGGGTCTGGTACAAGCTGCCGATTTGGGTAGCCAAGGATATTGGGCCCTGGAGCATTGACGGAGGCCTGGGATACGTGATCAATCCGCAAGCGCAGTATCGCAATTACTTATACGGCGGATATCTGGTCAAGCGTGAAGTCAACAAGAGGCTTGAACTGGCGGCGGAGGTCTTCTCTCATGCGCGGGAGGGTTTCGCCGCTGCTCAAACACAATCCTCGACCTTGATTGACGCCGGCGGCTATTACCACTTCAAGTCACCGGGCCTGCAATTGCTCTTCGCCTATGGCCACTCCGTCGCCGGACAAACGGAAAACTACGCCTATCTTGGTCTCTATAAAACCTGGGGGAGAGATAAAGGCGGTGACGACAAAACCGCCGGAGACGCAATGCTCTTCGCACAGCCCCATAGAAACCGTTTTTAGCAAGGCGCGGCTTCGAGGATGCGCCACGACTCCTCTTGTTGCGGAGGAACACCTAATGGAAATCACCGTACGCGGTCTTTGGACGCTAATACATGGGATGGGATTCGGTGCGCTCTATTTGCTGGCGTGTTCCGGTGCATTCGTGGAACTTCACCGCTTCGCCACCTCGTCTATTTCATCAGAACCCACGCCCGGACGGGAGCGCTTCCTTAGGGCATACCTGGTCACGATGGTTGTGCTGGCATGGGCCGCTGTACTGACCGGAGCTTACGTCATCTACCCGTGGTACCGCGCGTTGCCACCGCCGGCCACGTCCGATTTCTCAATTTTTCCGCAGCGCCTGCTGATGTCTAATCCCGCTACCCTCGGCTGGCATTCGGTCGGGATGGAGTGGAAGGAGCACGTCGCTTGGTTCGCTCCCATCTCCATCACTATGGTTGCATTTGTATTCATCAAGTATGGCCGCGATCTCAAAAACCACCGGCAACTTCGCACGGCAGTGTATTGCTTTGTGGTGGCTTCGTTTGTTGCCGCGGGTATCGCCGGTTTTTTCGGCGCCATGATCAGCAAGCACGCACCGGTCCAGGGCGGCGATACAATTCAACTGCGCCAGGGAGAAGAACGATGAACAGGTTTAACGCTATTGCTTCCCCCAAGACTTCCTGGTTGCCGAACGGCCCTGGCGCCGCCGCAATTCTTTCTGCTGGTATCGGCTGCTTTGCAGTGGCAGTGCTCGCCCTGATTGCAGACAAATTGCCCCTCGTCAAGAGCAGCCTTGTTTTCTACCAACCAACGGGACCTCTCTCCGGCGTAACCACGATCGCCATTTGTATTTGGCTTTTGGCGTGGAGAGTTTTGGCGTGGCGTTGGCGCGGAAAAACAGTCTCTGTAGGGTATATCAACGCTGTTGCTCTCGCACTTCTAGGCTTGGGCTTAATCCTGACATTTCCTCCGGTCGTTGACCTTTTCTGACAGGGATTCCTCAATGCCGGTTTCCAGCAGCCGCGACATGGCCCTGCCACGGGCCTGCTTCCGCCACATCAGCCGAGCCATTTTGGATCGCGGGCCCAAATAGTGCGTCCGCCATTTGCTGGTCTTCGACGGTCTGCTCCCAAGGTTCGCGGTATTTTTTCTTCTGGTGCAGCACCGCGTCCATGCGCGTCAGCAGCAGCCGAGAGGCCAACGCGCGGTCCGAGCCGGCGGCCAACACCGTCCCCCGCGTCAATCCGATGCGGTGTGCCGCGCCTCGCTCGGTGATCTCCAGCCAGGGAGATCCCTGCGCATCAAACGTCGTATGCCCGAACGCCGCCACCTCGCTGAGGAAGCGGTGCAGATCCTCGTGGCGTTCAATCACGCCGTCGGCGATCGCGGAACGAAGCAACTCCTGAAATCGGGCGCGATAAGCGTCCCAGCCCGCATCGTCGCCCAGCAGACGAACGCGCTCGGCTTTTAATTGTGCCGTAACTTCATGCGCCGCTTTGTGGTCGCCGCGCCTCCGGGCCGCGTCTCTTTGCTCGATAAGATTGCCCGCGATGATGCTGGGCCGCCGCTGCAACTCGTGATAAGGATTGAAGCGCCCGGTCACGGCATAAGTAGCGGCGAACAATGTCAATTCATGAGGACGCGTGAGCAGCAACAGCAGCCAGCGCGCCGAACGAAATGAAACCTCAGTGCCGTGGCGCGGGTCATCGCTGTGGCGAAACGCGCCAGGCAACTGGGCATAGCGGACCACGTGGAAATCGAGCGCCGGCCGCTCCACCGAATAATGGGTAAAGCTGCGGGAAATCGCCTTGGGACTGGTGATGAAGAAGTCATTGAGGTAGTCAGCGTGGGTGGATCCGGGAAAATAAAGATTCATCACCTCGCGGGCGAAGTCCGCGCAATTTCGGGTAAAGCCGTTGTACCGGTTCAGGTTTGCGCGGGCGTTGAATTTCTCTATAAACGCCTCGTCCTGCTGGGGAGTGGTGCTCACCGCGAAGACATAAATTTCCCGGATCAACGCCTCTCCGATCTGGTCTCTCCAGTGGGCCGTATCCGGGCAGCCGGTTTCGCCGCAGACCCCCCTCAGCCGGGTCACGCGTTGTCGTTCGCGCAATGCCTTCAGCATCTCCAGCGTGGCAATCAAGGGCCTTTGCCGCGCATCCTCTACCCCATACAGAAACACGCTCAGGGGGACGACATTCCAATCGTAGGCGGCGCGCTCTCCGAAATCTTCGTAGTTGCTGATTACCGATCCCTGTTCGCCGGGCGCGCACGTGCGCAGCTTTACCGGAGTCTCGGGACAGGCGCGGGAAAGATAGATGGAGGCGTGTCCGGCGCCGGTAAGCTCCGACATGCCGACGCCTACGGAGCCATCCAGCATCAATCCGACATCCGCTTCAGCAAATGAGCAAAGCGCCAGCAAGAGAATGAAAACG
Organism: Acidobacteriaceae bacterium; assembly: GCA_039934875.1. Lineage (GTDB taxonomy): Bacteria > Acidobacteriota > Terriglobia > Terriglobales > Acidobacteriaceae > JBDTLH01. The sequence continues at coordinate 3,393 of JBDTLH010000291.1, forward strand.
CTGAAGAGACCGATTCGCATATCGTAAACTTGAATTTTGGATAGGAGCTATTGCCCCCACTCATCCCTTAGACGAGGCCCTCCGCTCCGGTGCCGCATGGCGTCTCTGGTCGAAGCAGGCATATATTGTTGAAAACGTTATGAAAATTGCCTTAATCAGAATCATGTCGTGCGCGGCGGTACGTAAACTCGCGATTGCGCTATTGATCTGTTGCACGTTTACGCCCCAGCCCGCTCAGGCATATTCCGTGTTTACCCATGAGGAGATCATCGACATTCTTTGGCCAACTCAGCTCACCGCGCTCATTAAGCAGCGCTTCCCCGGCATCACCCCGGAGCAGTTGCAGGAGGCGCACGCCTATGCTTACGGCGGCGCCGTAATCCAGGACCTGGGATACTATCCGTTCGGCAGCGCCTATTTCAGCGACCTGGTCCACTATGTGCGCAGCGGAGACTTCGTCTCCAATCTCATCGCGGGCGCGCAAGACCCCGACGAGTATGCTTTTGCTTTGGGCGCGCTCGCCCACTACGCCTCCGACCTGTGCGGACATCCCGCGGTCAATCGCTCCGTCGCCCTGATGTATCCCAAGCTCGAGCGCAAGTACGGGCCGCTGGTCACCTACGAACAAGATAAGACCGCCCACCTTAACACCGAGTTCGGCTTCGACGTGCTGCAGGTCGCGAAGCAGCGCTTCAACTTCGACCAGTACCACAGCTTCATCGGCTTTCAGGTCTCGAAGCCGGCCCTTGAGCGCGCCTTTAAGGATACCTATGGGATCGATGTCGGTTCGGTGCTGCACGAAGACCTCGCCATCGGGAGCTTCCGCTGGGCGGTCAGCGGAGTGATCCCGCAGATGACGAAGGTCGCGTTAGCCACACGCAACAAAGAGGACCTGCACATCAACGAGCGGGACACTGCGGCGCGCAGAAAATTTCTCTATCACATCTCCCGCTCCGATTATGAGAGGGAGTTCGGCAACAAGTACGTGCGCCCCGGCACGGGAGCGAAGATCATTGCGCTCCTGATGCATATCGTACCCAAAATCGGCCCGTTCAAAGGCCTGAAGTATAAGGATCCGACTCCTCGGACGCAGGACCTTTATTACAAGAGCGTGGATGCAACCGTCGATCTATACCGCGCCGAGATCCGCACCTTGCAGCAGAATGGCGGCCGCCGGATTAGCCTGCCCAACCGTGATTTCGACACGGGCAAGCCTACATTGCCGGGGGAATACGCACTCACCGACCAGACCCACGCCAAGCTGGCGCTGCAACTGGAGAAGGACGGCTTCGCACAAAGTCCGCAGCCGGTGCGGGCCTACCTCGAAGAGTACTTTCGCGAGGCCAAGGCGCACCCACTGAAGCATCCCAGCAAAGAATTTTTGCAGGCCGATCGCGACCTGGGCTCGGCCGCTCCGATAGCGGAGCAATAGCTATTGGCTGTTTGCTATTGGCTGCTTGCTGCTGGATCCGATACCGCCCAGCAATGATTTTTCCTGTTGGAACTCATCAGAGAGGCGTTCCACATCCGCTTCGCTGGCAATCTCAAGCGCCGTACCGGTGCAACGGGTGCCGGATCCGTTGTGGCAACTGCCTGCAGTGTGCACATACTTAACATCATGACTCCGTAACCGGCACTGCCTCACCGACTCCACTCTCCACCTTCAGGGGCAGCGCTGTGCGCACAATCGCATAGAGCACGGGAATCACCAGCAGGTTGAGAAACGTCGATACGATCATTCCTCCGACGACAGTTGTACCCACCGAATGGCGTCCCGCCGAACCGGAGCCGGTCGCGAACACCAGCGGCAGCACGCCGAGAATAAAGGCAATCGAGGTCATCAGAATCGGACGCAGGCGCAGGCGCGAGGCCTCGATGGCCGCTTCCATGACGCTCTTGCCCTGCTGCTGCAACTGCTCCGCGAACTCGACGATGAGGATGGCGTTTTTGCTGGAGAGGCCGATCAACATCACCAGCCCCACCTGGCAGTAAACGTCATTTTGCAGCCCCCGCAAGGATTGCGCGCCCAACGCTCCGAAGATCGCCATCGGCACCGCCAGCAGGATCACGAAGGGCAGCACGAAACTCTCATACTGTGCGGAGAGGGTCAGATATACCACGAGGATCCCTAGCCCGAAGAGTATGACGGATTGGCTGCCGGACTGCAGCTCCTCAAGCGCCAGGCCGGTCCATTGATAAGAATATCCCTGCGGCAGCACTTGCTTGGCCACCTCTCCCATGGCGACGATGGCCTGCCCGGAGCTGTATCCCGGCGAGGCGCTGCCGTTGATCTCGGCGCTGCGGAATATATCGTAATGATTAATCACGCTGGCGGTCGCGGACTCTTTCACCGTAACCAGCGACTCAAGCGGCACCATTTGTCCGCTGTCGGCGCGCACGTAATACTCTTTGAGGTCCTGCGCGGAGTTGCGGAATTGCTTGTCCGCCTGCACATAGACCCGGTACGAACGATTGTTGAAATCGAAATCGTTGACGTACTGCGAGCCCATGTAAACCTGCATGGCTGAGGCAATCTGGGTGAAGGAGACGCCGAGGCTCTTCGCCTTCTCCCGGTCGACAGTCACGTTGTATTGCGGATCGCGCGCGCTGTAGAGCGAAAATATACCAGTCAGGTCCTTGCGTTGGCGCGCGGCGGCCATGAATTTGTTGAGCACCACCTGCAGGTCTTCAAGCGATCCGGTACCCGTCTGCTGCAGCTCGAACTGGAAGCCGCCAAAGTTGCCGAGGCCTTGAATGGGCGGGGGATTGAACGGTATGGCAATCGTTTGCGGCACCGAAAGCAGCGGCCCGCGGTTGCGCTCGATGATGGCGTCCGCGGAATCGTTCTTGCCCTTGCGCAGCCCAATGTCCTTGAGGTTGACGAAGATCAATCCCTGGTTCGCCGCCGCGCCGGAAAAGCTGAACCCCGGCACCGCGAACACACCTTGGATATCTTTGTCGCGCCCCAGAATCGCGGCAACTTTTCCTATCGCATTGGTGGTGAAATCGAGCGATGAGCCAGGCGGCGTCTGCGCCTGCACGATGAAGTAATTCAGGTCCTCGTTGGGAACGAAGCTGGTGGGCACAGTTTTGTAAAGCCACACCGCCCCGGCGAGCCCCAGGAAAAAGAAGACGACCACAATGGCCTTGTGGTTTTCGAGGGTGCGCAACAAGCGCACGTAACCGCGGTTGGTGGCTTCGATCACGGACTCTATGGCGGCGAATAAGCGGTTGCGCTTGCCCTTTCTGGGGCGCAGCAGCAATCCCGCCAACGCGGGCGACAGGGTAAGCGAGTTGAACGCGGAGAGCGCGATGGAAAACGCGATGGTCAGGGCGAACTGCTGGTAAAGCTTTCCCGTGGTGCCGGGGAAGAGCGAGACCGGCAGGAAGACGGCGATCAGCACGATCGAAGTCGCGATCACGGCGCCGGTAACTTCGCTCATCGCCACCCGTGCGGCCTGATGCGGCTCGGTGATGCCCTCTTCCAGATGGCGTTCCACATTCTCAATCACCACGATGGCGTCATCCACCACCAGACCAGTGGCGAGAGTAATGCCGAAGAGGGTCAGCGTGTTGATGGAGAAGCCGAATAACTTGATGAATGCGAACGCACCCACCAGAGAGACCGGAATGGTGATCGCCGGTATCAGCGTGCTCCGCCAGCCCTGCAGAAACAGGAAGATAACGATAATCACGATGACGATCGCCTCGACCAGGGTCTTCAGCACCTCGGTGATGGAGTCGCTGACCGCGGTGGTGGTATCGAACGCGACCTGATACTGCAATCCCGGGGGAAACTGCGTCTTCAACTGGTTGAGGGTCGCCATCACGCCCTTATATACGTCGAGCGCGTTGGCGTTGGTGAGCTGCTGCACACCCAGTCCGATGGCCGAATATCCGTTATAGGTGAGATTGGAGCTGTAGGTCTCCGCACCCAGCTCCGCCCGGCCCACGTCGCGCACCCGCACCAGCGATCCATCCGCCGAGCGCTGCACGACAACGTTGTCGAACTCACTGACGCTGTTCAATCGCCCGCTGGCGCGGACGCTGATCTGATAACCCTGGTTGGGCGTCGAAGGCGACTGGCCCACCGCGCCCGCCGCTACCTGCACGTTTTGTTCCTGGAGGGCGGAGATTACATCCGATGCGGTGAGCTTTCGCTTCGCCAGCTTGTCGGGGTCGAGCCAAATCCGCATGGCGAACTTGCGCTCGCCGAAGATGACCACATCGCCTACGCCCGACACACGCTTGAGCGCGTCTTTCACATATACATCGAGATAATTGCTGACGAACAGATTGTCGTAGCGCCCGTCGGGCGAATAGAAGCCGATCGCCATGATGAATGTGCCGGAGTTCTTGGTCACGGTCACACCGGTCTGCTGCACCGCCCCCGGCAACCGCCCCAGCGTAGAAGACGCCCGGTTCTGCACGTCCACCGCGGCGATGTCCAGGTCGCGGCTCAAGTCGAAGGTGGCGACGATGGAGCTGGTCCCGAAGTTGGTCGAGCTGGAGGTGATATAGCGCATCCCCTCGGCGCCGTTGATCGCCTGCTCCAAGATCGTAGTGACTGTCGTTTCCACAGTCTGCGCGTCCGCGCCCACGTAGTCGCTGCTGACCGTGACCTGCGGCGGCGCAAGATTAGGAAATTGCGCGATGGGCAGTGACGGGATGGAGACTGCGCCCGCCAGAATAATTAACAGCGAACATACGGTGGCAAAGACCGGGCGGCTAATAAAGAAATTTACGAACATTTATCGGGTACCCTGTGCGTTGGTGGTGCCTTTGGCCCCTCCCGGAGCGGTGGCGGCCCGGCCGCTCTTGGCCTTAGTCTCAGGCACGCTCGGGGAACCCGCCGCCGCCGCCGCCGCGGCATTCGTCTGCCCCGGAGGTGCGCCCGCGAGCGGCTTCACCGGAACTCCCTGCGCCAACAGGTTCACTCCGCTGACAATCAGTTGATCACCGGGTTTGAGCCCACCCTCCACCACGTAATCATTTCCCTGAATGGAGCTCGTCGTTAACGAAACCTGGTCCGCGATATCCTGGCCCTTGTCGTTTTTGCCCACTACGAAGGCGAATATCGCATTCGATTGCCGGCTCACGCTCAACACCGGCACCAGCACCGCCTGGATCTGCTTCCAGATAATCCGCGTGTGTACCACCTGCATGTTGCGGAAGCGTTTGTCTCCGGCGGGCACCGCCGCTTTTACCAGCAGCAACTGGCTCGCCGGGTCCACCCGCGGAGAGACGAAAGTGATCTTGGTGTCCACCGGCGTTCCATCATCGGTCAGGATCTGCACCGGGGTTCCCAGTTTCACCTCGGACGCCCGTTCGGTGGGGATACTGATGTAGTCTTCCAGCCCCGCGCCGGTATCGAGGGTGGTCAGCAGGGTGGTGTTCACCACGTGATCGCCCACCTTCACCGGAATATCGCCTACGGTGCCATCGCCCCCCGCGCGAATCGTGTAGTAACGCAACTCGGTAGCTTGCGCATTTACAGTGGCATGGAGAGAATTCAGGTTCGCCACCGCGCTGTTATATGCAGTCTGTGCGTTGTCGAGGTCCTGCTTGGCGACCACCTTCGCGTTATAAAGCGCCTGCACCCGGTCGAGATTGGTCTTGGCGTATGCCGCTTGCGCCTTCTGCTGCTCGACTGTCGCCTCGGCGCTGTTGACCGTCGCCTGCTGCTTGCTCGGGTCCAACAGCATCAAGGGCTGGCCCGCCTTG
>JBDTLH010000292.1:0-5308 GCA_039934875.1 Acidobacteriaceae bacterium
CCGTCAACCTGCCAGCCGAGACCGAATATGCTTTGATGAAGGGCTACTTCATATGGATCGACAGAAGCCGCTTTGCTGTTGATGTTCGCCCGCCAAACCCATTTTGCTTTGTTATGTTCCTCAATGCAGTTGTCGCAAACCAGCCAGCCTGCACGCTTTACGCTATGGCTTATATGTCGGGCACAAAACTTCTCCCCGCATTCCCAACAGCGCTGCAAAGCGGGCTTTATCACACTGCGATTCAGCGCAGTCACTTTTTGTCATACTATCCCCCACACTCAGACTTGGTGCCGGATAGATAGGCATCGATGTGAAAATCGTTCCCAGCGTTAGTTCCGTGCTGATAGTTTTCGTGACGTTAGTTTTTGTTGCTGTCCGGAACCCCGGTCGCGCGATCCAGTTTACAGCTCATGGGCAGCCGCGACCCATCCCATCACGCCGAACCCGCCGACATGATTCTGGCGCCCCTCCCGGACCGGAATTCGCTGTGCCGCCGGAGTCGGCGGCGTAGTAACCTCAGCGGCGCCTAATGATGTACCGTGCCGGCGATCCGTGTGAATTGAATGCCCTGCGTTCTCCCGGAGTCGAGATTAAAGCCGGTGACGGCGCCCTGGGCATCCTTCAGGAAGTCGACGGTAGAGCCAAGAATAGCGACCTCGAATTCATGGGCGATCGTCGGACGCAGCACGGTCGGCACCCGGAGCCCAGTGCGCGGGAGCCCCGAGGCATCCGCCAGCGCGACCAGGGTTAAGTTGCCGTCGACTACCTTGAGGCGATAAATGACGCCGAGTTCGTCGCTTTGGAAATCTCCTGTGTATGTCGCTAACTCGCGGGCCGAAGGCTGGAACTCCTTGACCGCCTGATAAGTCGCATTGATCTGTTCGTCTCCGCTGATCTTTAAATCATGGACGGCATGGTCGGCTCCCGTTTCAAATGTCAGCTTTGCCTCGATGGGAAAATCGATGGAGCGAAATTCTGTGGGGCTAAGCGCCAGCAGTGCGAATTTGCCGCCGTAGATCTCCCACTGCAATTTGTCTTTTACGATGGACACGCGGGCAATCGTTGTTTTCTCCGGGTCGCGGTATATTCCGCTGACGTGGGCCATCTGCGCTTGGTCAAGCGGGATGCCTGCTGTCGCTTTCAAGTTCGCGCTGTCGAGGGCCGCAGACTCTTTGGGTTTCATCAGGCTACCCAGAAAGATTTCGGCTACCTGATCGGCGCGCTTTTCAGGATCTGCGTTTGCCAGATTGCAAAGACACGCGACGGAAAAATGCTGATCCGGGAAGCGCAGCAGCTCGGCGCGGTAGCCGCCCCAGGCGCCGCCATGCCTTACCGTGCGCAGACCGCGATCGTCCGAAATAAACAAAGCCTTCGCATATTTCAACTGTTTCCCATTGTCTAGCTTTCCTGGCTCTTGTAGCTCGGCGACGAGGCCCTTACCTCCGAGCTTCCCTGAATAGAAATTCTCGTCCCATTTTGCAAGGTCCTCCACTGAGGTGTGTACCGCGCCATCCCCTAATTGTTCAAAATAGGAGACATCTAATTTATATCCGGTCTTTTCACCAGGATCATAGGCCAAGGCGCGCCCGGAAATTAGCATAGTGTGGTCATCTCGGAACGTAGTATGCGTCATGTCCAGCGGTTGGAAAATGTTTTTCACCGCAAACTCTCTAAGCGACATGCCCGCCACTCGTTTCACGATCACGGAGAGCAGGAAATAGCCCGTATTGCTATAACGCCATTCACTTCCCGGAGCAAAGTTGAGGTGCTTTTGGTGCGCGACTAGCGAAAGAGCGTCCTCATCGGTAGTCACGCTGTCGCCGTTTACGCCGGCCATGCCCAACAGCGATAGATAGTCCCGCAACCCACTGGTATGGTTCAGGAGGTTTAAGATGGTAATCCTGTGATAGCCGGCCCGAGAATAATCCGGTAACTCGGGGATGTATTTGCGCACGTCATCGTCGAGCGAAAGCTTTCCTTGCCGCTCCAACAGGAGAATGCTTGTGGCGGTAAACTGCTTCGACGTTGAGCCTATGTCGAAGACCGTCTGCGGGACGATCGGCGCGTTTACCTCTACGCTGGCGAGCCCATAGCCCTTGGAGTAGATGATCTTGCCGTCGCGGAAGACCCCGAGCGCGCAACCCGGCGATCCAGGTTTTTGCAGATCGGCGAATATCTTATCGACTTGTGGGTGGGAGAGGTTCTCGTCCGCCGCTTTTGCGACGATTGCCAGGAGTACAACTAAGGTGATCAGCAAAGCTTGTTTGCTCATGGTCATTTGCTCGGCCCTGCCTTGCGATTTCCCATGAATGTACCTTCGGGTTGGAAGATAACCAGCGAATCCACCGCGCCCGCCGCGTCTTTGCGGAACTCCACGCTGAATCCCTCCGATCCCTTGACCGCGAACTTCAGACCTTGCTGTGGTACCAGCGTATTGATGGGCTGTCCTGGAACGATCATTTGCAGCTCGTCCTTTTTAAGCGCAATCGAAACCGTCATTGTACCTATTTGGTAGTCTCCGATCAGCGGCAGCAGCGCTTCTCGCGGCAGCTTCTCGGCTACACGGGTGAAGACGATTTCCGGCGCGGCATCTTCCAAGGGCGCCGCGATGCTGTCGATATCGCCATCCATATTCGTTAGAAAGCGCAGCTTCACCTCCGAGAGCCCCTCCGCGGCGTTCTCCGGCACTTCGAAGACATCATAGTGATAGTGTTGCAGCGGGAATGAGATCTCATTCAACTTACCGACGAATCCATTTTCCGCGGATCTGATGGTGAGCGTGCCATAGCCGGGGTTCTCAAAATGCCCCACATAGTCTTGAAGGTCATGGGAAGGATGTGTTCCTGACTTGCGGGAGGTCACACCTGCTTTCTTTGCTCCTTCTTCTGCCGCCTTCTGTTTGGCCTCAAGTTGATGGTAACGGTCGGACCAGTCGACTTGGTCCAATCCCAACATATTGTCGAATATGTCGTATGCGATGATCTCCGGGACCGGCTGGTTCTGAAGATTGGTCAGGATCACCACTCCCAGATTCTCGTCCGGCAACATCGAGAGCAGCGCATAGAAACCATCGATACCGCCGTTGTGCCACACGAGTTTGTGGCCCCGGTAGGATGAGATCACCCAGCCCATACCGTAGCCTGGGGGGCCGATCTCTTTGAATTGGCCTCCTCCGCTGATTACGACCTGTGGAGTGTGCGTCAGATTCAGGTTGGCTTCGGAGATGATGGAGTGCCCGCCTCCTTCTCCCTTACCGAGTTGAAAAATCAGATAGCGCGCCATGTCGTCGATATTTGAGTTGATGGATCCTGCAGGCCCGATACTGTCGATCGGGCGAAATGGTGCTTCGCTCACTACTTCCGTGCGCTCATTCTTACGGTAGGGGTGGGCGAAATCGGGCGCCTTCTGGCTATCGGTCACGGAGAAATTGCTGGCCGTCATCTGCAGCGGCTGGAATAGATGGGTCCGCACGAAAGCTTCCCAACCTTGGCCGGAGACCTTTCCCACCAGATACCCCGCTGTCATCACCAGCATATTGTTGTAGTGGAATCCACTGCGGAAGTCGCTATTGCTCCGCAGATAGCGCAATCGCCGCACCAGATCTTCGCGGCTGAAATCTGAGCTGTACCAGACCAGATCATGGGCCGCCAACCCGCTGCGATGCGAGATCAGGTCGCGCGGCGTCATGCGCTCGGCAGCAACGGGATCGTACAACTGAAACTCGGGAAGATATTGCCGCACCGGTTTGTCCCAGTCGAGTTCGCCTTCGTCATTCAGGATCCCTATGCAGACCGAGGTGAAGGATTTTGTGGTGGAACCAATCGCGAATAGGGTCTTGGAAGTGACCGGAAGATTGTCTTTGACGTCGCGCACGCCGAAACCATGGGCGTAGATGACTCGACCGTTCTGGACGACTGCGATCGCGACGCCGGGCACCTTCCACGTCTGCATGGGCAAGGGCACGAATCGTTCCAGCTTGCCGATGTCTAAGCTCCGGCTCGGTGGTTGCGGAGTGGACTGGGCTGCCGCAGGCAAAGCCGACGCGGCGATAAGAACGACCTGAATCAAAAGCGATGAAAGTCGCACCATCTCTCCTTGGGCATTACAGGTAGCAGAAAGCGAGACCCACCGCACACTCCGCAGTCGGGCAAATGCACTCGGGCCGCACCCTGGATTCCGGGCTCCATGCATATCGCGCCGCTTGGATGAAATGCAACAAATAATGCTTTGTGCCTTTTGACATGTATGCAACAGGTGTTGTACATACGCAACGTGCGAGGATGGCACCATCCCGCGCCGATAAGCACCTGGAAGGAACCGCCATGAGCGGCCTGGTAGGCAGTTCGCCCTTCTGCTAAGTCTCTCTCGTCTTGCTCGATTGTTTGCGCGCAGAGTGCGCCGCAGCCCGATCTCGATGCTTACTTCGCGACCGTACTGAAGACCTTCGAGGTGCCGGGCCTCTCGATCGCGATCGTCAAGGACGGGAAGGTGGTCTTAGCCAAGGGCTACGGGTTGCGCAAGATGGGAGAGCCGCTCGCGGTCGACGAACATACCCTCTTCGGCATCGGATCGAATACCAAAGCCTTCACCTCAGCCCTGCTGGCCACGCTGGTCGACGAGGGCAAGATCTCCTGGGACGACAAGGTCTATGAACGGCTGCCCGGCTTCGAGATGTATGACCCGTATGTGTCGCATGAGATGACGATTCGCGACCTGCTCACGCACAAGAGCGGCATGGGACTGGGCGAAGGCGATCTGCTCTTCTGGCCGAGCACGACCTATTCGCGCGAAGACATCGTTTATCGGCTGCGCTTCATGAAGCCCCATTCCAGCTTCCGCAGCCATTACGCCTACGACAACTTGATGTATATAGCCGCGGGCCAGATTGTTGCGGCAGTCACGGGCAAGCCTTGGGAAGACAACATCCGCGAGCGCATGTCTTGTTGAAGTTTGCGAAGCTGCGGAAGTACATCCCCAGTAAGTACGAAAGTGCTAACCAGCACCCCACCGACAGAACGGCACCGGGGAGTGTAGCCAGGAACCGCTGCTTCACATTGGGTGCGATGAAATAGAGCGCTTCCACGGCCAAGATGGTGAATCCAATCGCCACAATCCAGTGAATATACGGCCACGCCACGACGAAGAGGCGCGATACGTGGACCTTCGCTGCGAGCCAATGCCCGAACCGAGGCCCCACGATCATCACCAGCAGCGCAGTCAATAACAATACCCCCATGATGAAGGTAAGTACGATCGATAGCGGGCGTGTCTTCCAGAAGGGGCGCGTCTCCTTTACCTCATACGCGAT
>JBDTLH010000293.1:0-4239 GCA_039934875.1 Acidobacteriaceae bacterium
CTTCTTCATAGAACTTCCCCATCTTGCCTTCCACGATCTTCTCGACCACGGCGGGAGGCTTGCCGGTAGCGGCGGCCTGAGCACGGAAGATGTCCTTCTCGCGCTCGAAATCTTCCGCGGTGACGTCTTCGCGGCGCACATACTTGGGATCAGCGGCGGCGATGTGCATGGAGACATCGTGCAGCAGCTCCTTAAACTCGTCCGTGCGGGCCACGAAGTCGGACTCGCAGTTGATCTCGACCAGCACTCCGATCTTTCCCCCGGCATGGATGTAGCTCGCGACGGACCCTTCATTCGTGGAGCGCGCCGCCTTCTTGCCCGCGGAGGCGATGCCGCGCTTGCGCAACACAATAATCGCCTGCTCCATGTCGCCCTTGGCCTCATCAAGCGCCTTCTTGCAGTCCATCATGGGGGCATTGGTGCGCTCGCGAAGCTCCTTCACTGCTGCCGCTGAAACATTTGTAGTCGTAGTGCTCACGGTTCTTTCCCTTCTTGCAGCTAGCTGACAGCGACCAGCTACCAGTGTTTTCTACTGGAAGCTGGCGACTGGAAGCTGATAGCTGATTTACGCGTTGCTGTTTTCCGCCGCGATGTCTTCGGCAGGGCCGGCTTCAACCGGAGCAGCCTTCGCCGGTTCGGCCCGCATCTCCGGTTCCGCTTCTTCAGGCTCCATGTCCGCCGGTTCGGCTTCCACCTTGCGCACGCCTTTACCCAGCACCGCTTCCAGATCGACGTTCTCGCCATCGTCGCCCGCTTGATTGAGCGCCTCTTGCGCGGAGGCAGTGATGCCGGCGATCTCCGCCGACGCCTTGTCGGTCGATGCCTGCACCCCTTCGATCACGGAATCCGAGATCTTCGAGGCAAACAGGCGGATGGCGCGCAGCGCGTCGTCATTACCGGGAATAATGTAATCCACTTCCGTGGGATCGCAGTTGGTATCGACCACCGCAACCACGGGAATGCCCAGCTTGCGGGCCTCGCGCACGGCGATCTGCTCGTTGTTGGAGTCGATCACGAACAGCGCATCGGGCAGCCGCTTCAGACTCTTGATGCCGGCCAGATTCAGTTGCAGGTGCTTGCGCTCGCGCTCCAGCTTGATCACTTCCTTCTTGGGAAGCAATTCATAGCGGCCATCGGTCGCCATCTCGTCGATCTCCTGCAGCCGTTTCACCGACTTCTGCACGGTGACCCAATTGGTGAGGAGCCCGCCAAGCCAGCGATTGTTAATGTAGGGCATGCCGCTGCGGTTGGCCTCTTCGGCGACCGCGTCCTGCGCCTGCCGTTTGGTGCCGACGAACAGAATGGTCTTGCCTTCCGTCGCCAGCTCCTGCACATACTTGCTCGCGTCCTTGAACATCTTCAAGGTCTTCTGCAGATCGATGATGTAAATGCCATTGCGCTCGCCGAAGATGTATTCCTTCATCTTGGGGTTCCAGCGCTTCGTCTGATGTCCGAAGTGAACACCAGCTTCGAGCAACTCTTTCATAGTGATATTTGCCAAGCGAATCTCCTCCTTTTGTGTGGACTCCATCCTCGGCGTTTATGACTTGCCCGCTCCGGATTAGATTCCCGCCGTCGTCCATAAAGCGGGAAGGTTGTGTTGATGCAAAGCGGCCAACTTCCAGCCACCAGTTAGTTCCATACTGGCGGCTGGCGACTGGATGCTATCTCTTCGAGAACTGGAACCTCTTGCGTGCTCCCTTTTGTCCGTACTTCTTACGCTCTTTGGCGCGCGGATCGCGAGTGAGCATGCCATCGCTCTTGAGCTTCTTGCGCAGTTCGATATTGAACTCGAGCAGCGCGCGCGCGACGCCCAGCTTCACCGCGTCGGCTTGTCCGTTGACGCCGCCCCCATTGACGGTAGCGAGCACATCAAAGGCGCTCGAGGCCTCGGCGGAGGCGAGCGAGGTCTTCGACGCTACGCGCTGTGCTTCGGTAACGAAATACTCTTCGCCGGTCTTGCCGTTGATGGTCATCTTGCCCGTTCCCGGACGCAGAAACACGCGCGCGATCGCCTTTTTGCGGCGGCCCGTACCGTAATACTGAACCAGATCAGCCATTAATCTCTCTCCTTAAGCGCCAGCGCCTGGGGCTGCTGCGCTTCATGCGGATGCTTGTCACCGCGATAAACTTTCAACTTCGATCCCATCGCCCGTCCGATCTTGTTCTTGGGCAGCATGCCCTTGATCGCCAACTCCAGAATCAGGTCGGGGCGCCGTTGGATGCGGCTCTTATACTGCTCCGATTTCATGCCACCCGGCATTCCTGAGTAGTGGTGATAGAACTTCTGCTCTATCTTCTGCCCCGTGACCTTCACCTTTTCGGCGTTTATCACGATCACGTGGTCACCGGTGTCGATGAACGGGGTATATTGTGGATTTTCTTTGCCGGCCAGAATGTGCGCGGCGCGGCTGGCTAAGCGTCCCAGCGTCTGATCGGTGGCGTCCATGACGAACCACTTGCGCTTGACGTCTCCCTCTTTAGGGAAATAAGTCGACATTATCTCTCTCCAAACACTCAGAATGCCGAGTGCATTTTCTCGATTTCCTGCAAAACACAGGAAGATTCGCTGCCGCATACACAGCGCGGCAGATGCCGATGGTTCGCCCACTCGATTTCTATATGAAATGAGAGAACGCAGTTGCTGGCGGCGGAAACATAGCCAGAAAACAACTTGCAATCCGCCAGCCACTTGCAGGACACACGAAGTCTAAACTGAGAACAGACAGCCTAGCTTATTGAGGCTAGACGAGTTGCTGATGAAAGTCAATCAGCCAGCTACCCGTGATCCCGCTGTCTTCTAATTATCTCATGTGACCGCGAGAAGCATTATGCCTCCCGATGGCACTTCCAGCACACGGATTGGATTTAGACAATCGCCTCGTCGGAGACTGCCCTGAGATTGCATCCAACCCACAGGCAGGTGCTTATGAAACAAAGAGGCTTCACCATTCCTGAAATCATTTTGATAGGTGGCACCCGCGCCGCCCTCGGCGCCGGAGTCGCCCTGTTGGTCTCCGGCAAGATCAGCCGCGATGCCCGCAATGCCGCCGGATGGGTGCTGCTGGCAGTCGGCGCACTCACCACCATCCCCATCGCGTTGGGCATCCACTGCAAGCCCGATATCGCCAAACTCAACTCTGCCGAAAGGACTTGAAGATGGAAGTGTAGATCCCCCGATCGCCAGCACCGGGTACAATTGCCCGAAGTCCCTCATGTAACAAAGTCACATCCGAGTTCTACTTCCATTCCATGACTAAACTCACGGTTTCCGCCCTGATGGTGCTGTTCCTCTGCCTCTCGCTATCCCCATCTCTTTCCGCTCAAATTTCAACTCAAGTCACCCCCTCCCAGATCGACGCCATCTTCCGCCCGCTGGTCGCATCCGATTCCCCCGGCCTCGCCGTCGGCGTGTTGCAGCACAGCAAGCTGGTCTTCGCCCGCGGATACGGCCTCGCCAATCTCGCCCAGCACACGCCCATCACTCCGACCACTGACTTTCGCCTGGCATCGTTGACCAAGCAGTTCACCGCGACCGCGATCATGCTTCTGGTACACGACGGTAAGCTGCACTATGACGACACGCTGACCAAAATCTTCTCCGAATTTCCTGCTTACGGCGGCAAGATCACCATCCGCGAGCTGCTCAACCACACCTCGGGATTGAAAGACTATGAACCACTCTACGATCCGCATCTGAGCGCCGATCATCCTGAAACCACGCTCTCGCAGCGCAATGCCCCGCTCCGCCAGGTTACAGATAAAGAGGTCCTGCATCTGCTGGAGCAGCAGACCACCACCAATTTCCCGCCCGGGTCGAAATGGGAGTACAGCAACTCCGGCTACTCGGTGCTCGCCATGGTGGTCGAGCGCGTCTCCGGTATGCCGTTCGAAGATTTCCTGGCGAAGCGTATCTTCCAGCCCTTGCACATGGACCACACGCTAGCGTTCGTGCAAGGCAAGAACACGGTTCCCAACCGCGCCTTCGGCTATGGCAAAGATAAAAATGGCGAGTGGATGTTGTCCGACCAGAGCCCTACCTCGGCGGTACTTGGAGACGGCGGCATCTACACCTCAATCAACGACATGGCGAAGTGGGACCGCGCGCTCATCCATCACACGCTCTTGAGCGCACTCGAGATGCAGCCCTCAATCACCCCGGTCGAAGTGCCAGGCGGAGTACAGAAGCCCGATGGCAGCGCCTCCGCCTACGGCTTCGGCTGGTTCCTCGACCCCTAC
>JBDTLH010000294.1:0-6093 GCA_039934875.1 Acidobacteriaceae bacterium
GTCGGCGCCACCTGGTGCTCCTGGTGTACTCTCATGGACCGCGACAGCTACACTCATCCCGAGATCGCCCGCTTCATCAACGCCAACTTCGTCGCAATTAAGATCGACTACGATGCCGATCCCAAGCTCACCCGGAATATCCAGCGCGCCGCCGCCCTCGAAAATCTCCCCGCCGGAATTCCTCTCACCCTCTTCGTCTCTCCCCAGCTCACGCTCTATGACGGCGGCAGCTACTATCCGCCCACCCCCACCGGGAGTAAAATCTCATTGCAGCAGGCCCTCAGCGGCGCGCTGGCAAAATACCGCAACCACCGCTCTGCCGTCGCGAAAGATGGCGTAAGACTCAACCTCATCCCGGAGAAACAGCCGTGACCCCGACAATGACGCACCCCGTCCGTAAACTGCTCATAGCCGTTGTGCTGCTCGCCCCCGCCGCACTCTTTGCCGCCGAGAACCTCAAGATCAATCCCCGTCTCGATTACTCGAGCGACAGCCAGGATGGTCCGCTCATCACCGGCGACCACCTGCAGGATGGCTTCACCGCCGGCAAACCGGCCTACGTGTTGATGTATGGCGAGGGTTGATTTAATTCCAAGCGGCAGGCTCGCCGCTCCGTGGATTTATATGACAAATATCGCGATCGCGCGCAGTTTATCATCATCGACCTCGATAAGCAGCGCTCCCCCGCGCAGCAGCAGTTGGTGAAAAAATATTTCTCCGGTTCCATCCCTCACAGCGTGGTTCTCGACGCACAAGGCAAGCCCCTCTACAATCGCGCCGGCGAAGTGGACAACAGCAAAATATCGGCCCTGCTCGATCAACAATTAAAGTAACTGCTGGGCGACTGGCCGCTGGCGACCGAGCACTGCTGCGTAAACGTCATCAGCGAGTAGCCAGCAGCCAGTCGCTGCTCCCCGTGAACTTTTCCTCCTCACCTTTCGTAGCTTCTTGAGTCGAATACAGTGCCATCAAGGAGCCAGTATGTTTATGACCGCCTCTCCTGCGCGCCACAAACTCAGCCACATGGGCGTCGAGATCACCATCCTCGCCGGGGCCGCCACTGCCAGCGACTACACTCTCATCGAATACGTCGCGCCGCCCCTCTTCCCCGGGCCGCAGCTCCATTGGCACCTGCGCTCCACCGAATGGTTCTACATCATGGAAGGCGAGATCACCTTCGAGGTGGACGGCAAGCAACTCACCGCCGCCGCCGCCGGGTTCGTCGAGGTGCCTGCCCGCACCCCCCACCGCTGGTGGAACGCGCAACCGCAGCGCGCCAGAATGCTGATCGGCTTCACCCAGCCCTCGCTCGACGGATACTTCGAGGAGCTCTTCGACTATGCTAAAAAGCTCTCCGCGTGGCCGCCCACCAACCCCATCTTCATCACTGCTCTCGCCGAGCGTTACGACACCTTCACCGGCCCGGTGCGCTAAATCGCTCTCATTCGCCAATGGTCACGAGACGTCGCGCTTCATTCCTTGAAAGCAATACTCGCGTAGCCTCGATAGTGTGCCTCCGCTCCGCGCCAGGCGCAATGTGTCCCCCGTCGTGCAGCAGCAGAATCGAGCCCCGCCCGCGCGCATCATTTCTCCGCATCTGCCGATCAGCGTGATGCAATACCGCCTGCGCCGAAGTGGCCTTCCAGTCGTAACAAGTCACATTCCACATCACCGGCGTAAGTTGCAGGGAACGCGCGATGGAGAGCGTATCCGCCCTCCTCATGCCAAACGGCGGACGAAAAAACTGCACCGCCTCTCCCGTCGCATCCTCGATACTGTGCTGACACCTGCCCATCTCCGCGCGCACCCTCATCGACGAGGCGAACACAAGATTGGGATGCGTGTCGGTGTGATTGCCCAGCACGTGTCCCGCCTGATGGATACGCCGCACCAGCCCAGGTTGCCGCCGCACATATCGCCCGATCAAGAAAAACGTCGCCCGCGCGTTTGCCTTCGCGAGTACATCGAGCAGCCGCTCAGTGGTCCCATCATTCGGCCCATCATCATAGGTGAGCGCGATCTCGCCCGGCGGCACATGTGCGACCGTCCTCCCCCACATTTGCGAGGTCGGCGACACCGACGCATAGGAAACAATCGCGGCGGCAACAGCGGCCATAGCAGAAAGGCACTTCATAGCGGTGTGCCGTAATTGTATGTCGTGCCTAGGGCAGATTGCGGCATGCGAGATGTTAATCTCAGGTGAGTGTCAGCGCAGCGGGAAGCCTGATGTCAAAGAGAACACAACTCGCGAGCTCGTTGCAGGCCCTGGGAGTTACTCGGCTGCTGGCCGGCGTGCGCCGCTCCCCGGGTGTGCTGGTCATCAACCATCACCGCATCGGCAGCGCAGAATCCGAGCGCTTTGATCGCGGCTTGTTCAGCGCGACGGCGGAGCAGTTCGATGAGCAGCTCTCGTATTTGCAGCGTCATTACCATGTGGTCTCCCTGCCTGAGTTGCAGGATTTTATTGCGCATCCCGAAAAGCTGCGGCACTTTCACGTGATGCTGACCTTCGACGACGGATATCGCGACAACCACGACCTTGCGTTCCCCATGTTGCGGGCGCGCGGCGTTCCTGCCACATTTTTCCTTCCGACTTTCCTCGTCGGCAGCTCTTACTTACCGTGGTGGGACGTGATTGCGTATCTAGTCCGCAACAGCAAGCGAGCAGCGTTGCGGCTCAGCTATCCAGTGGCGGCTGAGGTCCCTTTGCTGAGAGACGGCGACCGGGAGCAAGCGATCCAGCAGGTGCTGCGCATTTTCAAGCGGCAAAAGGAAGTTTCAGAGGCGAAGTTTCTCTCCGGCTTGAGCCAGGCGGCGGAGGTGGCAATGCCCGCCGGCAACGAGCGCCGGTTTCTCAACTGGCAAGAGGCACGGGAGATTATAGCCGGCGGAATGTCGATTGGCTCGCACACTCATTCGCACACCATCCTTTCGCAACTCTCATATGAGCAGCAGCGGGAAGAGCTCGCTCGCTCCAAGCGGGAACTGGAGGCAGGCCTCGAGAGCAGGATCGATGCGCTGGCGTATCCGGTAGGGTCGCGCGCGGCATTCAATGAAGAAACAGTGCGGGCGCTGCGGGAGACCGGCTACACGGTTGCTTTTTCGCACTATTATGGGGTGAATGCTCCGGCAAAATTGAATGCCTTCGACGTGATGCGGACGAAACCTCCGCTCGACCAGCCGCTCTTTCGTTTGAAGACGTCGCTGGCGGCGGCTTTCAATTACGATTGGGTATGAGATGGTAAAGGTCTTGGTAATGGACTGCGAGTGTGCCGCCGCAGTCGAATCCATTCAGAGTTTAGGCAGGTTTGGCGCCGAGGTGCATGCTGCGAGCGGGAGCCGCGAGGCGCTGGGGTTCGCATCGCGTTACGTGACGCAGAAGTTCATTCAGGCGCCGGTCTCGCTCTTCGGTGGGTGGCTGGCGGAGCTCGATGCGCAGCACGGCTATACGCTGATTGTCCCCGCGACGGAAATTTCGCTTTCGGCGCTGGAACGGGCGCAGGTGAGCGGCGCGCTGCGTCAAAAGGCTGTTCTGCCTCCCCCGCAGTCGCTCGAAGCGGCGCTCGATAAGGAAGCGACCTGGCAGCTCGCCAGTACGCTCGGTCTTCCACTCCCACACTCGGTGGTGCAGCACGGGTTGAGCAGCGTTCCACCCATTGAGTTTCCGCTGGTGGTGAAACCCATACGCAGCAAGCGCATGGACAAAGATAAAGTCAAAGAGCTGCAGGTTTCGGTGGTGCGCAATCGTGAAGAGTGGCAGGCGTGCGCGCAATCGCAGGGCGAACATCCGGTGCAGATACAAGAGTATTTCGAGGGTCGGGGAGTGGGAGTGGAGTTGCTCTTCCGCGAGGGCGAGCCGGTCTGGCACTTTGCGCATGAGCGGCTGCATGAGTATCCACTGACCGGAGGAGGCAGCAGCTACCGGCGTGCGATTGCCATGCCGCAGGACCTGTTGGAGCATTCGGTGCGTTTGTTGCGGGCGCTCGAATGGCACGGCGTTGCCATGGTCGAGTGGAAGACCAATGCGCGCGGCGAGCACCGGCTGATGGAGGTCAATCCGCGTCTGTGGGGATCACTGGCGCTGGCGATTGATGCGGGAGTGGATTTTCCCGCGGGGCTGTTGCGCATCGCGCAGCACGTACCGTTAGCCGCGCAGCCAAAATACAAAGTGGGATATCGGACGCGCAACATCGCGCGCGACTTTAGCTGGCAACTGGCAAATTGGAGGGCGGACCACGCGAATCCGCTGCTGCATACGCGGTCCCGCTGGAAGTCGCTGCTGGAGCTGTTATGGCCGCTGCTGGGCGCCGAAAGCTGGGACCACTTCGATGGGCGCGATCCCAGTGTGATGGCACGCATCCTGCGCCAACTCACCGCGACGCAATTCTCCGCGGCGATGGCCAAGGCAAGCAGAAAAATGGAGACCATCGCCCAGATGCGCGGCAAGAGCGAGCGTGTGCTGGCGCGCGTGCAAGCGGCGAATTCAACCAAAGTGTTGTTTCTTTGTTATGGAAATATATGCCGCAGCGCATTAGCAGAGCAGTTGGCACGGCATGCGTTTGCGGGAAGGGAAGTGGCTTCCGCGGGATTTCATGAGACGGCGGGACGGCGCTCGCCGGAAAATATGCTTGAAGCGGGGAGCACGCTGGGACTCGATCTTGCCCGCCATCGCTCGCGGCGCGTGACCCAGGAGATGGTTGAGCGCGCCAGCCTCATCGTGATCATGGACTTTCGGAACTTCGATCTCTTGCGGCGGCAGTTTCCCACCGCGCTCCAAAAGACTGTATTTCTGGGCATGTTCTGCGCCCCCCCGCAGATCGAGATCACCGATCCTTTCGAAGCGCCAATGACGCAGACGATGGAGGTCGCACGGCAGATCGAAACGGCGGTCAACAATCTGGGAGCGCGATTAGCGGCAGGGCAGGCGCAGACCAAAACGGCTTCGCCTGCGTTATCACGCTAAGCGGAATTCACTCCCCCGAAGAGTGGTCGTGAATGATGCGCCACCCCTCGGGCCGATGCTGGACGATAAGCGTGGTCATACCGGTCGCCTCTTTACCGTTCTTGAAGACCAAATGCCAACGTCCGTGGGCGAGCGCGTAATCCTTGCCCAGCATCTTCACGGAGAAGTCTTTAAAATCAAGCGTGCCCATCTCGCGTCCGCCCGTCTGATATCTCTCGCGATAGCGGTCAAGCGTCTGTTGCCATCCTTTAGTGACGGAGTTGTTGCCATAAAACGTAAGCTCGGGCGAATGCCAGTAGCCCTGCATGAACGCATCGAGATCGCCACGGTTCCAGGCAGCGGTTTGCGCGGTGAAGAGTTGGCGCACCGCCGCTTGTTCGCCGCCGGACTTGGAGGATAGCGCTTGCGGGAACCCAGTGACAAAAAGCGCGGCAGAGCAGAACGCGATCATGAACAGTGAACGAAGCATAGAGGCATGATGCACCCGCTTCCTCTGCTCCGCAACCGCACAGCAGAAAAAAGGGCCCGGTCTCCCGGAGCCTTCTAATGCCTAATCCCTAGTCCCTGGAATTATTAGCCTTCCTGGTTCGCCGTGGCCTGCGGGAACTTCGTGCTGGCGACCGTCATCCCCTCTTCGCCGACTTTGAAGCGGGCGAAGCGGCGGACAGTGATGTTCTCCCCCAGCTTGCCGATCTTCTGCGCGATCACCTGTCCCACGGTCTGCGATTGCTCGCGGATAAACGGCTGGTCGAGCAGGCAAACTTCTTCATAGAACTTCCCCATCTTGCCTTCCACGATCTTCTCGACCACGGCGGGAGGCTTGCCGGTAGCGGCGGCCTGAGCACGGAAGATGTCCTTTTCGCGTTCAAAATCTTCCGCGGTAACGTCCTCGCGGCGCACGTACTTGGGATCAGCGGCCGCGATGTGCATCGAGACATCGTGCAGCAGCTCCTTGAACTCGTCGGTGCGCGCCACAAAATCGGACTCGCAGTTGATCTCGATCAGCACGCCGATCTTTCCCCCGGCATGGATGTAGCTCGCGACGGACCCTTCATTCGTGGAGCGCGCCGCCTTCTTGCCCGCGGAGGCGATGCCGCGCTTGCGCAACACAATAATCGCCTGCTCCATGT
>JBDTLH010000295.1:0-4409 GCA_039934875.1 Acidobacteriaceae bacterium
TCTTTTTTGAACCCTTGAAGTCCGGAAGATACTTTTCGACATTTTGAGCTACCACATCGAACACTTGTCGTTTAGCAACCTCAACAGCGTCGTTCGCTATACCTTCGTAGGGATAAATCTCCTCTTGCTTCCACTCTTCGACCTGCTCGGCTGCTTGCTCAGCTTGCCTGGACGCGGAGTATTCCCGCAGTTTCTCTCGCGTCAATTCTAGGAGCTTGCCGAGATCACCTAATTCAATCTCGATAGCATCCTGTGCCTCCAGTTTTTCTAATAGCTCCGAGCGCAAGTAGGCGGTGAACTGAAGCCCGGGCGCTTGAATCCCTGCGACAGTTTCACGAAGACTGAAACCATCTCGGCTGCAAAGGAATAGTGCGCGTTCCAACGGAACCCGCCATTCAATCACGGTCAACGTTTGTGGGGCGAGCTGGCCATCTTCGGTCACAAAATCAAACGGTATATCTGTCGTCCGAGAGATGAGCTCGGCCGGATTGACGACAGCGCCATCGTATCGAAGCTCGACGTTGGGATATTGTCGTAAGTACAGAGCGAAATGCTCCGTAAGCTCCGGCTTGACTGCATCGAATTCAAGCGTCTCAAGTTTCGGCGATGGATTGGAAATCGTAACGATGGTGCCGGGGTGCTCACTTGACGGTGCCGGATCAGTAGCTGTGACGGTACGCCTATCCCCGGCGTCAAAAGCAATCTCGTATTGCAGTACTTGTCCGTCTACCTCAAATCGAGTGTTCCAAATTACACTTCCGCCAAGAGACAGAGCTCGATAACGGCCGATACCCTTTTTCCCGTGGAGCGCACGCCCTAAAACCTTCGTGCGCTCACTTCGTCTCTTCCACGAGTCCCCGAGTTGACCAAATCCGCTGTCAAATTCTTCTGGTGGAATGCCCGTCCCGTCGTCTTCAATCTGAATTGAATCCAATCCGGAAAAGCCGTTTGGCGTCAAGATCACAGCTATTTTCTTCGCGTCTGCGTCTAAAGCGTTCCAAATGAGTTCGATGAGCCCCAAGAGCGGCTTGCGCGCCCGTGCCAGACTGTCAATATGGTCCGCTCCGACGGCTACGCTGATCCTTTTCACACATGTTCCTCGAAAGCATTCATCATACGTGTTTCCGACCCGAATGGCGAATAAAACACGAAAATAAGCCGAGGCGGATGACTATCCCTTCCCGGCATGACGACGATACTTGTCCCTGGAACTAGACATCGCCGTCTCTACATCGTCCGATATACCTGACACTGCAAATCTCAGAGCTTGTGGGTTGAGGTTCGAAGTTTGCGATGCCACGCTAGTGGCCGCTATCTTTTGCCGGGGGGCTGAAATGGACACACTGATCAAGCGGTATAAGCCGTAGCCAAGTATCACTCCCAATCCAACATGTGGCTCCCCCTTAACTTCTATTACCTGGAGCATTGCATAAACGTATCGCTATTGCGCTTTAGTATTGCAAAGTGTTTTTGCAACGCGAAAAGCCTCAAAAACACTGGACCGGAATTCTGTTGCAGAAACCTTCGTTCACGCAACTCACCGGCACTTGTCCGAGAAGCCCGTTACGCCTTTACGGTATGAAAGTTGTGGGGGGGCAAAACGCTCACGAAACCAGAATCCGGCGGTGGATTACTTTTACTCCGCCGTAGAGCACGGCTCATTCGGCGCACTGTGGCCGAGTTTTGCCCCGGCGCTCATACTTTATCGAGGTGACGCCTAATCGCTCTTTGGGTTCATAAACCAGAGGTCGCGATTAAGACCGTCATAAAAGAGGCAAGGATTAAAAAAGGGATAAATCAGCAGGAGCATAGTAGTCGCCGGTGATTATTCGCGACTTCACCGCAATCTGATTAAAACTGACGAAGCATTTCCGGCGAAATCCTGTTCGAGCTAATAACCGAAGTGGGCCGCTGATCCTGCGCAATTGTGAAAGATTGCTTTGTTCCACAATCGGCAGTATCTTAGGTCTTCATTCTTGATGAGTGACGCTCGCCCTCCGTGGTGAAGCAACTCGATTCCAACTCCTCCATGCAGAATTTCAACGGCGATTTTGAAGAGCTTGCCCGCTTGATGAAGCGGTCGTGGAGGGACAATCGAGAGCAGCCACTCGATGACCCAAACCCCAAAAACTAATCCAAATTGAAGTTGAGGATTTTGGTTTGCGGTGGTTCTCTGTAAGCGAGAGGAGAACTGACTATGGGCAAGCGCGGACATGGGGAAGAAGAGATTCTGCGGGTCTTGCGAGAGGCGGAGTCCGGCGACACGGTGGTGGAGACCTGCCGCAAGCACGGGATCAGTCAGCAGACGTTTTACCTGTGGAAGAAGAAGTACGCAGGGCTTGGGCTGAGCGAGTTGCGCGAGCTGCGGCAACTGCGTGAGGAGAATGCGAAGCTGAAGCGGCTGGTGGCCGACCTGAGCCTGGACCGGCATGTGTTGCAGGAGATCGTCGCAAAAAAATTGTAAGGCCTCGTGCGCGGCGCGAGCTGGCGGAGTGGGCCCAGCAGGTCCAGCAGATGAGCCAGCGGCGCGTGGCGCGGCTGATTCCTATCGAGCGGATGACGCTGCGCTACGAGCACCATCGCGACCCGCAGGAGGCCTTGCGGATACGCCTGAGGGAGCTGGCCGGGAGCCGGGTGCGCTACGGCTACCGGCGGCTGACGGTATTGCTGAAGCGCGAGGGCTGGGAGGTCAACGCGAAGCGGGTCTACCGGCTGTACGCCGAGGAGGGCTTGATCGTGCGCACCAGGAAGCGTAAGGAACGGGCGCAGCGACAGCGCGTGGCGCAGGGATCGGCGAGAAGGCCGGACGAGAAGTGGTCGATGGACTTCGTGGCCCAGCGGCTGCCGAATGGTCGCTGGATACGAGTACTGACGGTAGTCGATCAGTACACGCGGGAGAATCTCGCCCCGGTCCCGTGAAGCTTAGTGACCTGCCAGGGTGAGCAAAATTGCACAGAACGGAGAATTAGCGCGGTGGGATACTCATGACACACACCATTCCATGGTGTTTCTGTACAGGCATGGTGCCTGATGCAGGAGAGTTCCCGATCGTGGATGAAGACGAGCGCCATACATTAATTGAACCTTTCGCGTTATGGTTATCGTATACGATGACTCAAGGCAGTTCTCCGCGTGGTTAGAGATCCGGGAGGCACTCTCAACCTCGCTTTATCCGCGGGCACGCCGACGGAAGGAAGTGTGATGAAGAAAGCGACTGCAATCACCTGCGTTCTTTTCGATATAGGCGGAGTCCTGCTCACCAATGGATGGGATCACCTTGAGCGCAAACGGGCGGCCGCGAACTTCAAGCTGGAGTGGACGGAGATGGAGGCTCGCCATCGCCTCACATTTGAGATCTACGAGCAAGGAAAGCTCACGATGGACGAGTATTTGGCTCTGGTAGTTTTCTACGAAAAACGACCATTCACCATGGCCCAGTTTCGGAACTTCATGTTCGCGCAATCGAAACCTTTCCCGCAGATGATCGAATTGGCCGCTCAACTCAAGGCCACGCTTGGAATGAAGATCGCGGTTGTCAGCAACGAAGGGCGCGAGATGAATGCATATCGGGTTCGTAAGTTCAACCTGGATCGTCTGGTGGACTCCTTTATTTCCTCTTCCTTTGTTCACCTTCGCAAGCCCGACGTGAATATGTTCCGGCTTGCGCTGGATATAGTCCAGGTGCCGGCCTCCCAGGCGGTCTTTATCGATAACACTCCAATGTTCGTACAGGTTGCGAAAGGCCTGGGAATGCGAGGCATTCTTCACACCGGCTACAAAATAACGGGTGAGAAATTGTCCGCTTTAGGGCTAAAGGTTGTCGAATGAACGATGCAAGAAAAGTGCCATCAAGCGGTTCACCGACGAAGCAGTCCCAGGGCTAGCTGGGTTCCTGCCGAAGTTACGATCCGCGCCATTCGCATGGATGAAGAACGGATGATCGCCAAGACAGTTAGTCAGCTTCTCGCCACAGAACCAAAAGGAGAAACAAACGATGCCAACCGACATGCTCATTCCAGACATATTCCACGAGACGCCCGAAGCATTGAGTAAAGAAGAGTCCCTCAGCAATACCCATACGCTCGCCCCAGAGCTGCTTCGCAAAATGAATGCCTACTGGCGCGCCGCCAATTATGTGTCGGTCGGCCAGATCTACCTTTACGAAAATCCGCTCCTGAAAGAACCTCTGAAGCTGGAGCATGTAAAGCCGCTGGTGGTCTCTCACTGGGGCACGACGCCAGGTCAGAACTTCATCTATGTGCACCTGAACCGGGTCATCAACAAGTATGACCTGAATATGTTCTACATCGCGGGTCCCGGCCACGGCGGCCCAGCAATCGTGGGCAACGTTTATCTCGAAGGCACCTGGAGCGAGGTTTATCCGAACGTCACCCGGGACGAAGCCGGAC
>JBDTLH010000296.1:0-3035 GCA_039934875.1 Acidobacteriaceae bacterium
GTGACCCAAGGCTAAACGATCTTGATCAGGTCCTCATCGTTCTCCGGCTTCGCCGCCATTGCTTTGGTCAGGGCCTTCGCTAAGTCATAGAAAGACTTGGCGCTAGGGGAACTCTCTCCCCCCAGCGCGACCGGCAAACCGTTGTCGCCGCCCTTGCGAATGCTGGGATCGAGGTCCACTGCGCCCAGATACGGCAAAGCAAACTGTTTCGCCGTCTTTTCCACCCCGCCCTTCGAGAAAATATCGATCTCATGGTGGCAATGCGGACAGGTGAAATTCGACATATTCTCAATGATTCCCACCACTTCCACGTGTACTTGCTTGAACATCTCAATCGCCTTGCGCGCATCCTGCAACGACACATCGGATGGCGTGGAGACAATAATCGCGCCATCCATCGGCACCGTCTGCACCAACGAGATCACCACATCCCCCGTCCCCGGCGGTAGATCGACGATCAGGTAGTCGAGCGTGCCCCAATCCACCTGCTGCAAGAACTGCTTGATAACCGAGTGCAGCATGGGACCGCGCCACACCAGGGGCTTGTCTCCGGGGTTGATGAGGCCGACGGAAATCACTTTAAGCCCATGTGCAAGGATGGGCTCTATCCTATTCTGCCCAATGACCTTAGGCGCCAGCGATGCGCCCACCATCAGAGGTACATTGGGGCCGTAAATATCGGCGTCGAGCAGCCCCACCTTGTAGCCGAGGTTGAGCAGGGCTATGGAGAGGTTGACGGCAGTCGTGGTCTTGCCCACCCCGCCCTTGCCGGAGCCGATGGCGATGATATTCGCAACGCCGGGAATTTTAGTAGGGGTGGGG
This sequence comes from Acidobacteriaceae bacterium, assembly GCA_039934875.1. Lineage (GTDB taxonomy): Bacteria > Acidobacteriota > Terriglobia > Terriglobales > Acidobacteriaceae > JBDTLH01. Next base: position 823 of record JBDTLH010000296.1, read on the forward strand.
GCCTGGGGGTTTCCGTGTGCCATAAGTATGCATTGTAACTGGTTGAGAGGATTGGGGATTAGCTGGGCAACACCATCCGATCGAGTTCCAGAAACTCGCGGACGATGTCGATGTCGCAGTGCTCCATCTCCTCCGCAGTGCCGATGAAGATGGCCTTGCCTTCGTAGATGAAGACGATACGGTCGGCCAGCTTCTGCGCCAAACGCATGTCATGGGTGACGACAATGGAGGTCAGTTTGAGCTGGATTTTCAGTTTTTGGATCAGGTCTCCGAGTAACTGCGCCATCAGCGGATCGACCATGGTGGTGGGCTCGTCGTAGAGGACGGCTTCGGGCTGGGCGGAGAGCGCACGGGCAATCGCGACGGAGCGTTTCATGCCGGTCGAAAGATCGGAGGGCAGAAGGTCGCGCATCTCCCGCACTCCGACCATCTCGAGCAATCCATCGACGATCTGGAAGATCTCGTCCTCATTGAGGTCGCCGCGCTCGCGCAGGGGGAAGGCGACGTTTTCGCCGACGCTGAGGGAGTCAAATAGCGCTCCATTCTGGAAGACCATAGTGACTTTCTTGCGGATGCGCTCCAGCTCGGACTCAGTGTAATCGGTGATGTCTTCGTAGGCGACGATGACGCGTCCGGAGTCGGGTTTGAGAAACCCCATGATCTGGTGGAGCGATACGGATTTACCGGATCCGCTGCGGCCCAGGATGCAAAGGGTCTCTCCGGCAAAGACCTCGAAGGAGACGCCGTCGAGAACGACCAGGTCTCCGAACGATTTGCAGACGTTTTGGAAGGCGATGTAGGGCCTTCTGGGGCGCGGATCGGCGGTGCTTGCCGCTGTCGCAGGCGAGACCTCGGGAATTATAGTTGCGGCGTCTTCAGGAGTTGTGTTCGAAGTGCTCATAGATTTTCACTATCTGATTCGATGCCGCCATGCTTGGAATTCGAGATTACGAAATTACGCTTCACTGCGGCAAACTCTCGCGGAGTGTTGATGTTCCAGATTTCCGGCGCGATTCCAGCCGAATGGTAATCCATCTCCCGCAGAACCAGCGCATGAGCTGGGGCGAACAGATGATCGACCTTAAACACCCCAGCACCAAGGGCGCCCTCCGCGAGTTGCGCGAAGGGTTTGCGATAGAGGGCACAGAGCGGCTGCGGACGGGAATTGATTTCAGGCACGACAGCGAGACACTCATCCGGGGCATGCTCTGCCCGCTCTGCGAGTAATTGGAACAGTTCTGGAGTGGAGCAAACCTGGTCCACGGCGAAGATGAGGTTCCATTCGGTGTTCGAATCGAGCAACGCGGCATGTATGCCTGCAAGCGGACCGCATCCTGGAAAGCGGTCGCGCACGACTTCACCGAAGCGGGCCAGGTGGGAATGATCGCCAACCAGCTTGACTTGCGACGCGAAGGGGTGCACGAGATCAATAGCCTGTTCGATTAAAGTTGTGCCGTTTAGCGCAAGCAGGCCCTTGTCGCTTCCCATGCGGGAGCTGGCGCCGCCGGCGAGGATGTAGGCGTTCACCTGCATTGAGACCAAGCAGAGCACAGGTCGGGCGAAGCGCGCAACCGGAGGCAATGACGTCAGCTTGAGATGCGAGCGCCGAAGGCGCGGCATGGTTCAGCCCACCTCGTCAGAGGTGGGTGCACGAGCGCATTAGATTCGAGTCCCGCAGGGACGGCATTCGTTCCAACAGATACTGCTCCTCCCATTTGATTCCGTGCTTGCGCAGCAACGCCCGCAGTTCGTCCTCGAACGACATCTTGGGGTGACGGTCTTTCTGAGCGCCTATATAACGCCGCACCTGATCTAATCCAGACGCGCTCACACTGAAAGCTGAAAAGCCTTCCTGCCACATAAATCCCGCACGCCTCGGCTTTGCCCAACGGGAGCTGTTCGCTTTCAGGAATTGGACGGCACGGCTCAGATCGAGCTTGGCCGGCAACTGGACCATGACATGCACATGGTCTTCCATCCCCCCGGAACAATCGATTCCAAACTTCTTTTCTCTCGCTATGCCGTGGAAGATGGCGTGGAGCTCGTTCTCCCACTCGGGAGAGATCATCGGTTTGCGGTGTTTCGTACTGAATACGACGTGCAAGTGATTGATTGCGTAGGTATGCGCCATTTGGGGCCATGCTGGCGGCGACTTGAGGATAGCACGACGGAATGCCGTCCCTGGCGGGACTCGATTCTTGGAACTCCTGTAC
>JBDTLH010000297.1:0-3103 GCA_039934875.1 Acidobacteriaceae bacterium
TCTGATCAATCGAAGATGCAGGCCAAGAACGCGGAGATACAGGCGTTCTATAAGCAGGAGGGAATCAATCCCATGGGCGGGTGTTTGCCCATGCTCATCCAGATCCCCATCCTGTGGGCGTTCTTCAAGGTCCTGGAGATCGCGGTGGAGCTGCGCCACGCGCCATGGATATGGGTCCACGATCTCTCCGCTCCCGACCCGCTGCACATTCTGCCCATCGCGCTCTTCGTCTCCATGGTTTTTTTGCAGCGCATGACTCCCACTCCGGGCGTCGATGCGATGCAGGCGAAGATGATGCAGATCACTATGCCGCTGATGTTTGGCTGGTTCGCGTGGAACTTCGCCGCCGGGCTGAGCGTGTATTACACGGCCGGCAACCTGATCGCGATTACCCAGCAGGCGGTGCTCAATCGCACTTCGCTCGGCAAAGAGATGCGCGCTACCATGGCCCGCCGCGCTAAAGCCGCCGCCGCCAAGAAGAAGCGATGAGCGAAAGGGCGTTCACCACGGAGACACGGAGTCACGGAGAAGAGCAAGGGCATGGAAGGGACAGCAGCAAGCAAATCTAAGCTGATTGATGAGACTGTGACCGAACAAGTCATCGGGGCAGCGATCGAAGTCCACCGCGCGTTAGGTCCGGGTCTGCTCGAATCTGCATATGAAGAGTGTCTGTGTCACGAATTAAGCCTTCGTAAGATTGGTTTTGAACGGCAGGTTGCATTGCCTGTCGAATACAAGGGAGTCAAACTAGACTGTGGTTATCGCATCGATCTCCTTATCGAGCGAAAGGTCGTGCTGGAATTGAAATGCGTCGAAACGGTGCTGCCAGTCCATCAAGCGCAACTGCTGACCTACATGCGCCTAAGCCACAGCAGAGTAGGTTTAATACTAAACTTTCACGTCCCAACCATGGTTCGCGGCATCATCCGCAAAGTCCTCTAGAGTCCCCTCTTGATTTGGGTCTCCCTTTTCTTGCCTTTCTCCGTGTCTCCGTGTCTCCGTGGTGGATCGTCTTTTTTTGTGCGAAACTATCTCTTAACTCGAGGTAGCCCGTTTTGCCCATTCAGGACCGCGTCTCTGCCGCCAAACAAGTGGACACCCTGCTTCGCCAGATGCTGATGTATGGGGGGTTCCGCCTCAAGTACCGCATCACCGCGCAGCCTCCCACGCTACCGGGGGAGCTTGAGCATCCCGAACTGGTGGTGGACTTCGCGGGCCCCGACAGCGCGCGCTTGATCGAGCGCAACGGTGAGCTGCTGCGCTCCATGGAGCATATCGCCACCAAGCTGCTCAAACTGGAGCACGATGAGCACGATAAACTGAGCTTCGATTGCCAGGATTTCAAGCAGACGCGCAACAACGAACTGCGCTCTGCTTCGGATATGGCGGCCGAGCGAGTGCGCCGCTCCGGCGCTCCCTACGCTTTTGCCCCCATGAACTCCCGGGAACGCCGCCTGCTGCACATCGCGATGCGCGACTTCGCCGACCTGCGCACCGAGAGCGCGGGCGAAGGCATGGGCCGTTGCGTCGTGGTATATCCCAAAGACTACTCCGGGCGCGCTTACACCCCGCCGGTCCGCTCCGACTCCCGCGACAGCCGGGGGCGCAATGACCGCGGCGGAGATCGCCGCCCTGCGGGAGGCGGAAGAGGACGCGGTAACAGCCGCGATCGGGGCCGAGGGCGGGGCAGAAGATAATGCAGGGTTGGCGTCCCGCCGACCTATCGCACACTCCTTAGACCCATTCCCCCTGCCGCATGAGCGGTTCGGCGCTGCCGTCGCCGGAGATACCGTCCACATCCATCGCGCCTGATCCGATCATCCAGTCCACGTGAATGAGGCTGGAATTTGCGCCGCGCGCGGCGAGCTCTTCGGGAGTGGCTTTGTTGCCGTCTATCAAGCAGGTGCTATATGCCTGGCCCAGGGCGATGTGGCTGGCGGCGTTCTCGTCAAAGAGGGTGTTCCAGAAGAGCAGCCCGCTGGCGGCAATAGGCGATGAGTGGGGGACGAGTGCGACCTCCCCCAGGCGGCGCGCGCCTTCGTCGGTCGAAATCATTTGATTCAACACGGATTCACCCTGCGTGGCGGCGGCCTCGACAATGCGCCCCCGCTCGAAGCGCACCTTTATGTTTTCAATCAGCGTGCCTTGATAAGAGAGCGGCTTGGTGCTGGTCACAGTGCCATCCACGCGATCTTTATGCGGCGTGGTGAAGACCTCTTCGGTGGGGATGTTGGGTTGGCACTCGATGCCGTTGGCGGCGACGGAGCCACCGCCTTGCCAGAGATGCCCATCGGAGAGGCCGATGCGCAGGTCGGTGCCGGGGGCGCGGTATTGCAGCGCGGAATAACGCTTTTGGTTCATGAACTCGACCCGCTGACGCAGGTAGGCGCCGTGCGCGCGCCAGTTTGCCACAGGATCATCGCCATCCGTGCGCGAGGCAGCGAAGATCGCATCCCAGAGGCGCGCTTGCGCGACTTCGCTGGAATCATCAGGAAAGACAGCCTGCGCCCATGCGGGCGTGGCATAAGCGACGATCGTCCAGTTGATCTGATGGCGGGTGATGAGTTCGAGCGCGGGACGGCTGGCTTTGGAGGCGGCGACGTTCGCGCGTCCAACTGTGTCGGGGTCTGCTTTCGCCAGCAGCGAAGGATTCGCCCCGGCGATGGCGAGCCTGGCCGCTCCTGCCCGAAATGCCGCTGCGATGCCTTCGTGCAACCAGGCGGCGGCATGGTCGAAGCTTTCGTCCGGAGCGTAGTGGAAGCGGGCGAGGGTGGCGTCGTCGTCTCCGTAGAGCGTAGTGACCAGCGAGGCGCCGGCGCGGTAAGCGTGTTCGGTAATGAGGCGCGCGAGGGGAACCGCTTCGAGGGGAGCGGTCATGACCAACTCCTGGCCCGGGGCGAGGTTGAGCCCAACCCGGACGGCAATCCGGGCGAGGCGGTCAAGACGGGTTTCGAAGTCTGCCACTGTTTTGGTGCAGTTTAGTTCTGGTTTTTCGAGGGTCTGTTGCATGAATTAATTCTAGTTTCTGCTTGATCTTTCAGCCTATATTTATCGCGTGAAAATGCCCGTCAGTAAAGGTAAACGCCCACCAACGACATGCGGT
>JBDTLH010000298.1:0-10226 GCA_039934875.1 Acidobacteriaceae bacterium
TCTGAACTGCACGCACTTCTGGCTCTGATGGAACTGAATGCGTCGCGCACTACGGCTCGCCGGGGAAACAACGGTGAGGCGGTTTTGCTGCCGGACCAGGATCGCTCTTTGTGGGACTATGCGCAGATTGAGCGAGGAATGGCCGCGCTTGAACACGCGCAAAGACTCGGTGGTGGCGCTCGAAACTATGCTTTGCAGGCAGCGATTGCCGCCTGTCACATGCGAGCTCGCACGGCCGAAGAGACCGATTGGGAGCGGATCGTTCTTCTCTACGACGCCCTGCTGCAGATCAGCCCGTCGCCCATCGTGGCACTGAATCGTGCGGTCGCCGTTGGTATGGCGCAAGGCCCGGCCGCTGGGCTTGCAGCGGTGGATAGGATTGCCGCTGATCCCTCGTTGACTGGGTATCATCTTCTTCCCAGTGTTCGCGGAGACCTGCTTATGAAGATGGGGAGGTTCACTGCGGCGCGTGAAGAAATCCAACGCGCAATCACAATGGCGCAAAACCTGCGGGAGCAGGAATTGCTGACGGAAAGGCTGAAGCAGATTGAGAAGGCGACCTTGTCAACATAGGTGCGATTCAGTCCTGTGAAACGCACTTCTCGTGACGAACTGCTGGCGCTGGAACGTGGGCATCTTGCCCGCGCGATTTCTGAATTGCGAACAAACTCAAACGTTTTCCGGCCGCGGTTTAGAATCGTCCTCACATGGATCGATTGCTGCTGCTGCGGATATTGGTGGTCGCGCTTCTCGTTGCCGCGAATGCTTTCTTCGTCGCCTCTGAGTTTGCGCTGATCAGCGTCCGTGAGACGCGCATCAAGCGGCTGATCGAGCAGGGCAACTTCGCCGCCCGCAGCGTGCAGCGTTTGCACGGCCAGCTAGACCAGGTGCTTGCGGCGGTGCAGCTGGGGGTCACGCTCGCCAGCCTGGCTTTGGGATGGGTCGGCGAGCCGGCCATCGCGCAAATCATCCAGCGCGAGCTGGCGGGTCTGCCCCATGCACATCTGTTCGCCCATACGTTGGCGGTGGTAATCGCATTTTCTCTCATCACCTATGTGACTGTGATTCTGGGCGAAATCGTTCCCAAACAACTGACCCTCCATCGCGCCGACCGCATGGCGTTGACCATCGCCGCACCCATGGAATTCTTCGTGCGCGCCACCCGCCCATTTCTGCTCTTCATCAGCGGCTCCGCGCGGCTGGTGCTGGATCGCCTGGGCATTCCGGTCTCGCGGGAGGGCGGCGTGCACTCCGGCGAAGAGCTGAAGATGATGGTGACCGCCTCCCGCCGCCTCGGCTTTCTGCCGGAGATGCAGGAAGGGATCGTGCGCCGCGCCCTCGATATCGGCGGCGTCACCGTGCGCGAGATCATGACCCCCCGGCAGAGCGTCTTCGCCCTCCCTGCCGACATGCCGCTCGAAGAGGCGGAGATCAAGATCGTCGAGGAGCAGCACTCGCGCGTGCCGGTCTATGACCCCAAGGTCGGACGGGAGCAGGTGATCGGCCTCATCTATGCCAAAGATGTTGCCCGCTTCATGCAGCGTCGCTTGATGGGACGTGCCGGCCCCCGTATCCCGATTACCGCGCGCCATGTGATGCGCGACGTGCTGGTGGTTCCTGAAACCAAACCCGTCATGGACTTGTTGCAGGAATTCAAGCAGCGCCGCCGCGAACTTGCCGCGGTGGTGGACGAGTTCGGCACTACCGTCGGCGTGGTCACCGTCGAAGACGTGCTCGAACAATTGGTCGGTGAAATCGAGGATGAGTTCGATCTTGCCGAAGGCCCGCGCGTCTCCCTCAGCGCGGGAGGCGCGGTGGTGCTCGATGGTGCGGAGACCCTGCGCGACCTTGAATCGGACATGCAGATCAACCTTCCTAAAGATGAGGGCTATGAGACACTCGCCGGCTTTGTGCTCAACGAACTGGGACACATTCCGCGGCCGGGTGAGCACTTCGAGTACCAGGGGCGAAGATACACTGTGCTCGAGATGGAAAAGATGCGCATTGCGAAAATCAAGCTGGAGTCGCTGGCGGAGCCGACGGAGACGCTCTCCTGATGCCCAAATCAATGCTGCGCTATGTGGGGCTGCGCCTGCTCTACACCCTGCCGGTGCTATGGCTGGTGGTGAGCTTGGTGTTCCTTATGATCCACCTGGTTCCTGGCGATCCCGTGTTGCAGATGCTGGGTGAAAATGCTCCGGCCGCAGACGTCCTGGCAACGCGCCACGCGTTTGGCCTCGACGCTCCACTGGGCACGCAGTATATCCGTTACTGGAACTCGGTCTTGCATGGAGATCTGGGCAAGTCTATCCGCTTGAGCGATTCGGTAAGCCATGCGATTGCACAACGCTACCCATATACACTCGCGCTGACCCTGGCTGCGCTGGCGATTGCCATCCTGCTCTCGGTCCCGGCAGGCGTGCGTTCGGCGCAGCGGCAGAATACCTGGGAAGACCGGATGCTCGGCGTGGTCAGCCTCTTCGGGCTGTCGTTTCCTAACTTTGCGCTCGGTCCGATTCTGATTTTGTTCTTCGCCATCAAGCTGGGATGGCTTCCGGTCTCCGGCGCCGGATCCTGGCGCCACCTGATACTGCCGGCGTTCACCATGGGCGCAGCGCTGGCGGCGATCCTCACCCGCATGGTGCGCACCTCCATGCTCGAAGAGCTAAGCCAGGACTACATCCGCACCGCGCGGGCCAAGGGACTTCCCGAGCGGGTAGTGGTCTATCGCCACGCGCTGCGCAATGCTATCGTTCCCGTGCTGACCGTTGTAGGACTGCAATTCGGAGCGTTGCTGGCAGGCGCGATTGTGACGGAAACCATCTTCTCCTGGCCCGGCCTGGGACGGCTCACCATCACCGCGATCAGCAACCGCGATTATTTTCTGGTGCAGGGCTGCATTCTGGTAATCGGGTTGACTTATATCGCCGTCAACTTCGCGACCGATCTGCTTTACTCGCTGGCAAACCCAAGAATACGGGAGTAGGGGCGGCTTCGAGTGTCAGCTTTCTAATAGATCATGCGAAAAAGGAGGCGACCCGAACGACTCATCACAGAAGCATTGATTCGCAGCTAGAGCAGCATCCAACTCAGCAACAAGGGCCTCGTGCTGAGCTGTGCGATTCCGGAACTCGAAAATCAGGGTTGGCCAGTCCTGTTGATAGATACTTTCGCTACAAATACGGAGTGCGAGTTCAGCGAAGGCATGTAAACGGAATCGATGATTATCAGCGAGGAGCGTTCGGCGTAACGCGTCAGCCGTAAGGGCAAGGGAAAATAGCGTAGTTATTCTTGCAATAGCTTCAAAGTTGGAAATTTGCTCAGACGGCAAAAAAAAACTACTGGATACGTTATCGAAATCAACATACAAACCGTGTTCCTTTTCCAGACAAATCTTAGAACGTAAGGGCCCCCCAACGAACTGACGTCCATCACTCGAGGTTAGCTCTAAACGTAGTGGATCTATAATCTGGTACAGATATGCTCTGTGCGCTTTCATCTGATGATTGTTCCAGCCGCGCCAAAACCAATTCCAAGCCTCTGTTGTAGACCCAAACTGGAATCCTGCTAGGAGCGTGAGCGATTTTCCAGTTTCCTCTTGTCCAATTTCGGCCAGTGCCAATGCTTTATCCGGGTAGCCTTAGACAAGTCAACGGACGCAGCAAACAATCGCATGGCATTGTCGAGCGTTTTAACATACCCGTCCTTCAGTTGATCGAACGACAGGGCAGACCGCTTTATCACTGGAGTGTTTTGCTTGATTCTTTTTTGTTTCATCGGGAGACGTACAAGCCCTAGCCAGCGGAGGACTTCTCAAAATTGAGAACAGGAAAAGATATTGGTCGGGACGGGCAGATTTGAACTGCCGACCCCTCGCACCCCAAGCGAGTGCTCTACCAGGCTGAGCCACGTCCCGACGGACAAAAAACGAGTAGAAGGGCAACCTCATTTTACATGAAAGGATGAAGCGGAAAAAAAGAAGCGCGCTGCGCCATCACAGGCGCAGGGCGATTACGAGTCCTAATCAAACATCAGCGCACGGAGACGACGCGTTCGTAAGCCGACTCAACGCCAAGTTTGTCGCTCTCGCTGAGGCTGTAGCCGGCTTTCTCGGCATCGTCGGAAAACATCTTTACGGTTTCGAGTGAGACCTCGCCCAGGTCTTTGCCGAGCAGAGGAAGCTTATCCAGAATACCTCTGGTTACGGTAATGATATGGCATCCCACAGCGTCCGCGTGGAAGAGGTTGAGCAACTCTCGCGGGCTGGCCCAAATCAACTCGGTGTTGGGCGCGGTTTTGGATAGTAGGCGGACCGCCTCTTTCATAATGGGGGCGGGATCGCGTCCGGTGTCGGCGATGCGGCCGGCAAAGATAGATAAATAGCTTGCAGCGCCGTAGCTCAAGCAGGGGGCAACGTCCTTCACCTGTTGCAGGGTCATGACCGCGGTGACGTTCACCTTCACGCCACGCGAAGTTAAACGTCCAATCAGGTCGCAGGTATTTGCACCGCGGGTATTGGTCACCGGAATCTTGACGTAAACGTTCTCGCCCCAGCTCGCGATGGTCTCCGCCTGGCGCTCCATCTCCCGCATGTCGTCGGAAAAGACTTCAAAGCAGATAGGCCGGTCGGGAATGGCGTCAAGGAGATCGAGGGCGAATGCCTTGTAGTCGCGAATGCCTGCTTTTCTCATCAGGGTGGGATTGGTGGTGAAGCCGGCGATAAAGGGCTGCGCGTACATCTCCAGAATGTCGCGCCGGTCGGCGCCGTCAGCAAAGATCCTGATCTTCAAATCGGCGAGCGAGGGGGCTTTTCCCCCTTTGATCATCTGCACAGAATCCACTCAGTTGCCTCAGACAATGATTTTACTTGGACGTCGGGCGATAAGGGGACGTCTTCGCTGTAGCAGTGATCGATGAATACCGTCTTGCAGCCGGCCTGTTTGCCGGCGGCTATGTCGCGCCAACGGTCTCCTACCATGTAACTCTCGGCGAGATCGAGGCTGTGCTCTCGGGCTGCATCCATCAACATGCCGGGCTTTGGCTTGCGGCAGGAACAATCATCAGCATCATCATCGTAGCAGACGCGAAATTCATCCACGGGTAAGCGGAAGGTCTGCCGCAACGCCTGATGGAAGGAATTGACCGTCTGCCGCGACTGTTTACCGCGGGCCACGTCGGGTTGATTGGTAACGACGATGAGCATGAATCCCGCGGCGCGCAACCGCACCAAGGATTCGCGTACGCCATCGAAGACCTGTAACTGGTCGATCGAGTCCGGCGGGTGCGGCTTGCCCTCGCGCAGGTAAGCGCGATTGAGTACTCCGTCGCGATCCAGGAACACCGCTTTTTTCATACTACTCAAGTCTATCAGCGAGTCGATTCCCACTTGGCTTCGGCGGTCCGCAGCCGGGGATGGGAGATCAGCAAATGCCATACCACCGCCTGAAAGGCTTCGGTATGGGGGGTAACCGCCTCGGAATTGACGACGGGAACGATCACGCAGGCGTCAGCCACCTGGGCGGTGTAGCCGCCGTCCCGTCCGACGATTCCACAGACGGCCGCACCGGTCTGGCGGGCGTACTCGACGGCGCGCACCAGGTTGGGCGAGATCGCCCTCTCCAGATCGCCGCCGCCCACTGAGAAGACAAAGACAAGGTCGTTCGGATTAAGGCGACTCACCTTCAACCAGTTCGCGTAGCTGGTCTCCCAGCCCTCGTCATTGATGCGCGCCGTCAACTCAGAGACGTTGTCGCTGACACTATATGCCTCAAAGCCAGCCAGTTTACGGAAGTCGCAGACTGCGTGCGAGGCGTGTCCCGCGCCGCCGCCGGAGCCGACAAAGAAAATTCTTCCATTGCGGGACCTCACCTTGATCAGGAGGTCCACCATCTTCTCCACTGCATCACGATCGATGGAGCGGGCAATGGTTGCGGTTTCCTGCAGGAAGCTATCAGTGAACGTCACGTTTGTCTCTCCAGAAACTCGCGGGTCTCAGCCAATCCGCGGGGCGATCCGATTTCGTAGAACCTGTCTTGCACCTCGTAACCTGCGAGCTCCCCTCGTTGGCATAAATCTGTATAAACACGCGCAAGGTCCAGCGGCTCGCCCTCAGGATAACCATCAAATGCCGCAGCGCTGAAGAGGCCCAGGCCAAAATCTATGTGACGCATGTCATCGGATGGAGCTTGCTTGTCATAGCGAAGCAGCTCACCGTCCCGGCCAAGGCCCGGGCGAAATAGGACGTTGCTTTGGTCCCATCGATTATCGTTACGCAGCACGGTCATAAGCGCCGTTTTTTTTGCGGAGCGGAATGCCGCTTCGATAGCGGCAAAATCGCAGCGCAGGTAACTGTCGCCGTACATGACGAAGAACTCCTTCCCCAGTTGCGGGCGGGCGGCGCGGATAGCGCCCCCAGTTCCCAAGGGCGCGGCGCCATCTGCGCTATAAGAGATGTGCAGCTCCCAGCGGCTGCCATTGCCAATCGCGCATTGAATTTGCTCTCCCATGGCGCCGAGGCAGACTACTACGCGCTGCATCCCATGGGTCTGCAAGAGTGCGAGTTGGTGAAAGATAAACGGCTCTCCGGCGACCTCCACCAATGACTTAGGAACACTCTCGGTGAGGGGCCGTAAGCGCGTCGCCAATCCTCCCGCCAGGATGGCAACCGGAGGCATCACCCGAGCACCACCTTCGTACCCTCGAAGTCAAAGCGGAAGCGGACCTCTTCGAGGCCTGCCGCGAGCATAGTCTGGCGCAGCCGCTTGTGGTCCTCGGCATAGAACATGAGAAAGCCACCGCCGCCGGCGCCCACCAGTTTGCCTCCAACCGCCCCATTGGCGCGGCCCAGGGCGTACCACTCGTCGATTTTGGCATTGCTCATGGCGGGGGAGCGTTTACGTTTGTGCTCCCAATGCTCATGCATGAGTTCCCCAAACCTTGCCGTGTCGCCTCCTTCCAGCGCCTGCTTACTGCGAATCCCAAGCTCTTTCACGTAATGCAAGTTTGCCACCATCTCACTATCGGAGCTCCGGGTACGCGCATCCTGGTCCTGCAGAATGCCGCTCGCGCTGCGTGAGAAGCCGGTGAAGAAGAGCATCAGGTGGTCCTCCAGATCATGCACCGTATCGGCGGAGATGCGCAAAGGCTCGGCGGCAACGCTGCCATCCTGGTTGAAGGTGAAGCAGGTCATGCCTCCGTACGCAGCCGCGTACTGGTCCTGCTTTCCGATGGGCTCGCCTAGTTGCTGGATTTCTATATCGCACGCGAGTTCCGCCAAATCATTGGGAGGCAGTAGGCGTCTTTGATGGGCGAAGAGTGCCTTCAGCAGGGCAGTGGTGAAGCTGCCGGAGGAGCCTAGCCCGGTTCCCGCGGGGATGTCCGCCAGCGCGGTGATCTCGATCTGCGCGGGAGAGCCTACGGCCCGCAACGCCTCGCGAATGATAGGGTGCTGCACCTCATCGATGCTTGCGACGTTTTCCAGTTTGGAATATTTCAAATAGATGCCCGGGCTGAAGGGCCGCATGACGCTTACATAAACGTATTTATCGATTGCCGCGGCGACCAGGAAGCCGCCGTGGTCGCGGTAATAGGATGGCAGATCGGTTCCGCCTCCGCCCAACGTGATGCGCAGGGGACTACGGGCAATAATCATCGCGTATGGGGTCAGGGCAGTCCCCTGCACTCAATATAAACTATGAAGGCGCATGTTCTGGATGATTCTGTTGGCAACCGCCGTGATCGGCACCTGCTCTTCCACGGTCTTTCTGTTGCTGGCGCTAAGGGCGGTGCGCAAGTTTCAGGCGCAAGGATCGGCGGAGCGGGCGAGGCGCAATGCCGCGGTTTTTCCTCCCGTCTCCGTGCTGAAGCCATTGCATGGCCCGGAGCCCAGGCTCAAGGAGAATCTGGAGAGCTTTTATCGGCAGGATTACCCGGCCTACGAAATTCTCTTTGCCGTGGATTCAAACGATGATGCGGCCCTGCCGGTGGCGCGCGCCCTGGCGGCCCGCCATCCGCAGATACCCACGCGGGTGATGGTCACGGGAGAGCCGCCCTGGCCCAATCCGCCCAACTGGTGCTTTCAGCAGATGAGCGAGGCGGCACAGCATCCCATTTTGGTCACCAGCGACAGCGATGTTTTTGTGGGCCGCGCATACTTGAAGGAAGTAGTATCGCCGTTGCTCAATCCAGAAGTTGGCATGGTGACGTGCCTCTACCGCGGCTACAATGCGGGCGGATTCTGGTCGGGCATGGACGCCATCGGCATGAGCGTCGAAATGGCCGCCGGCGTGCTGACCGCGAACCTGATGGAAGGGATGAAGTTTGGCTTGGGGCCAACCATTGCGGTGCGCAAAGACAGCCTCGCTGCCATCGGCGGATATACCGCGCTCAAAGATTACTTCGCCAATGATTTCATGATCGGGAGCTTGATCGATAAGGCGGGATACCGCGTTGTTCTCTCCGGCCATGTGATTGACCATGTAGTGGCGCCGATGTCTTTCATGCAAATGTGGCGGCGGCAGGTCCGATGGGCCACATCCACGAGGTTCTCGCGGCCCAAGGGGCACTTCGGCAGCGGCATGATCTATTCAATCCCTTACGGGGCTTTAGGGCTAGTCGCCGGAGCGCTCAGCGGACATATTTGGCTCGGCGTATTTTTGTTAGCGTGGTCAATCGCGAATCGCCTGACCGAAGCGCTGGTCATCGGATGGAGTACGCTGCGCGATCCGGCCTGTTTGCGATCGCCGTGGAAATATCTATTGCGGGACGCGCTGGGCTTCGCCATCTGGGCAGCCAGCTATTTCACGCGCAACGCAAGTTGGCGCAGCGGGAATTACACGGTGGTTCAGGGCGGCAAGGTGGTGCGCACCGCCATACTGAAGTGATCTCCGGTTCACGCAGATCGCAAAAATTGGATAGACTCAAAGGTTCGCTTTACCGCGTCGAGAGCTACTGAGACGCCATTCTTTATAAGTCAGGACAAATAGATGCTTAATGTGCGGGACATTGCTATCGTAAACGGCGCGCGGACGCCGATGGGAGAGTATTGCGGAAAGCTAAGAGACTTTACCGCCCAGGAACTCGGAGCAATTGCAGGCATCGAGGCGATGAAGCGCTCCGGGGTAGAGCCGGGGGAGATCGAGCATGTGGTCTATGGCAATGCGCAGCAGACCTCGGGCGATGCGCTCTATGGCGCGCGGCATGTGGTGCTGAAGGCGGGGATTCCACAGGAAGTTCCGGCGCTGACCGTGAATCGCTTGTGCGGATCCGGCATGCAGGCGATTGTCTCGGCGGCGCAGATGGTCCAGTTGGGCGAGGCGAAGACGGTGTTGGCTGGGGGAATGGAGGCGATGTCGCAGGCGCCGCACGTCATCCGCGGAATGCGCTGGGGACATCCGGGACTGGGCGGGGGAAAGCTGGAGGATTCGCTATTGGTGGCGCTGCTCGATTCGCAGTGTGGACTTTATATGGCGCAGACGGCGGAGAAGTACGGCGCGCAGCACGGCATCACCCGCGAGCAGCAGGACCAGTTCGCGCTCGAATCGCAGCAGAAGGCGGCGAAGGCGGCGGAGAAGCTGGCGGAAGAGATTGTTCCGGTGGAGCTACGCGATCGCAAGGGTAATCCCAGCGGAGAAAAATTTGCGGCAGACGATCACGGACGCGCGGACACGACGCTGGCGGGGTTGGCGAAGCTGCGGCCCGCGTTTGGCAAAGAGGGAACAGTGACGGCGGGTAATGCGTCGGGGATTGTGGACGGTGGGTCGGCGGTGGTGCTGATGCCCCTCCAAGAGGCGCAGAAGAAGAATCTTAAGCCGATGGGAAGGATAGTGAGTTGGGGTATTGCCGGCGTCGATCCATCGATCATGGGACAGGGCCCAGTGCCCGCGACGCGCAAGGCGCTCGCGAGTGCGGGCATGAAGCTCGACGACATAGACCTCATCGAATTGAACGAGGCATTTGCGGCGCAGGCGTTGGCGGTCCAGAAAGAGTTGGGCATCGATCCGAAGAAGTTGAATGTGAATGGCGGAGCGATTGCATTGGGGCATCCCCTGGGTTCTACCGGAACGCGATTGGTGCTGACACTGCTTTATGAATTGCAGCGCAGCAAGAAAAAATATGGATTGGCGACGGCGTGCATCGGCGGAGGTCAGGGGATTGCCATGATCGTGGAGAGTTTGGCGTGAGGACAGAGTTTGCAGTTTACGATTAAAAGTTCACAGTTCACAGTT
>JBDTLH010000299.1:0-6958 GCA_039934875.1 Acidobacteriaceae bacterium
CCCCACCGGGTTTCACCAGTTGAGCCAGGGCGCTCCTCACCCCTTGCGCCTGCTCCCGGCTCGCGCAGCCGGCCCACAAGGGATACATCATCGTTGCATACACGTAGTCTGATTGCTTGCCGGCCTCGAGATCGTAATCGAAGTAGCTTCCCTTTGCCGCGTTCCAAAGATACTTATCGATGTCCTTCTTGCGCTCATCTGCCGCGGCTTGCCAGTTCTTCGCATCATCG
This sequence comes from Acidobacteriaceae bacterium, assembly GCA_039934875.1. Lineage (GTDB taxonomy): Bacteria > Acidobacteriota > Terriglobia > Terriglobales > Acidobacteriaceae > JBDTLH01. The sequence goes on from JBDTLH010000299.1 coordinate 231, forward strand.
CTCTTTCCCAGTTGCGCCGCCATCCACGCCAGGTCCGACTCCGCCTTAAACAACAGCGCATTCAAACACACCGGAGCAAAATGCTGGGTCCGGCCGCTATAGGCGTCAAACCGAAAGGAAGGATCGAATCCTGACTCCCGCATCGCCCGATCGCCCTTGTAGTAGTCGTCCGTGAGTGCGACCGGACTCGGTGCGGCACATACCGCCGCCGCCTCATTACGGCAGACCGCGACGCGCAGCGCGTGGGAGGAATTGGCGACAGCATCCGCCATGCCCTTTGCGTCTTCGGTGTACTTGCCGGCTTCTGGATGAAGCAGCGAGTATTGCGCCACAGTGGCGTAGTAACGGTCATCGTCGCGCATCTCCGGGACCGGGCCGTGGCCATAGTCGTAGTAGCGCGCGAGTCCAGTCGCTCCGGCAAGGTGCTCAGGGCGCGTCCACAAGCCATGGTCCTCGACGGCGAAGCGGTAAGCGCGCGCCAGCCATTGCTTGTCTTTGTTTTTGTCCTTGTCCTTGTCCTTGTCCTTGTCTTTGTCTTTGTCCTGGGATGCACTCTCGTAAACCGCGCGAATCATCGAGGTCAGAAACGGTGGCTGCGAGCGGGTTAGATAGTAGGTGCGGTTCGCGTTAAGCACTCCGCCATAATTCTCGATCTCATAGAAGAAATTCTCCACCATGCCGCGGGCCAGCTCGCGATGCCCATCCTCGATCAACCCGCGAATAATAAAATAGGAATCCCAGCCATACATCTCATTGAACCTGCCGCCGGGCACCACATAGGGATGCGGCAGGAACAAAAGCCCCTGCGAGGGCAGCGCCGAAACATCACTGTCGCCGATGGCGTGGATGGCCTTGGGCAGCGCGCGCACCATCACATCGCACCCCGCCAGACTCCGCTGCAATTCGCCAGTCGCGGCTCCCGCCGGAACGTATAGCACTTGTGCCCCATGCACCTTCACATCCGCGAAAGATCGGCAATCTTCCATTGACCGTGTCAGCGAGCTCCACGCCGCATGGATATACTGCGTTGTACTCTGGGCTTGTGTCTGGGTCTGCGCCTGCGCCCGTCCGAGCAGACATACAAGCGCGAGCAGCCAACACATCGCGGAACGCATGGCTACGGAACTACTGCCTTCCGGTAGGGCCCCGTCTTTCGGTAGACCCTTGGCTTTTGGTAGACCCCCGGCTTCAGCCAGGCGACATGCTGCCCTCCGTCTCGGGGCTTTAACCACTGCGGGAAATTCCTGCAACTGATCCCTCACGCGCATAACCTCGCCGGTCCTGTAACTCTACTCGACTGCAACAGGCCGCCGCTCTGCCGTCCGTAGCTTGGGATGCGCGAATGTAAATTCCGGGGCCTCCATCCCGCGCAGCCACAGTTTCACAAACGTGGCGCTCACATTTCGCAGGTCATACTGCTGTACGGTTTTGCCGCCAAACAACTCCTGAATCTGGAGGTGATAGATCAACATTCCGAAGAAACCGCGCGCCGCCAGCAGGGGATCAATATCCGACCGGAAAAAACCGCGCCTGGTCTGGGTGCGAATATAGGCCCCCAGTTCTTCATATTTGTTCGCGATGTAAAGTTTGAAGAAACGGTGTGATAATTTGTGGTTTTCCAGCGCCGCAAACAGTAGCAGGCGAGAGTTTTGCGGATGCTGGCACACCCTCTCCAGGACAAAATTCGCCAATCCAGTCAAACCCTCCTCCGGGGAGTGCTCGGGATCCATCACATCTTTCAAGTGGGTCTTCAGGCTCACCGTTGAGCAACTGTCAGAGAGCACCGCCCAATATAAATCTTCCTTATTATTGAAGTGGCGAAAGATAATGGCTTCATTCACCCCCGCCTCGCGCGCAATCTGGCTGGTCTTGGTGCCTTCATAGCCCTGCTGGCTGAAGAGCTCCGCCGCTGTGCGCAGTATCTGTGCTTTACGTTCGCTGGCTGGTAATCTCATAATGTAAGTAAGCACTTACATTGTCCGCTTCCCCTGCAAGTTCGTCAAGGCTCTGATCGTTGTCCGATTTCACAGTGCATCCGCGGCATGGATCGCAATCCTGCGAAGCGCGCTCTTCTGCACATTGCCTACAAAAAGCACCGTCACTACCGGCGTTTGAAATCCCGCAACCTCGATTTGCCCCTGTCTTGCCATGTAAACCGCGCTCGCAGCGGCGTTGTCATGAAGCGCTTGCATCCCTTGCCCGGAAAAGCTCTCCCCGTCCCGCCGCCGCAGAAAAACAGACAGCTCCTGCGCGCCATTGGCATACACCAGGTGCAAGTAATTCCGGTTCATCAACTCGCAAATCCTTATCCGGCTCAAATGAAATCCCGGAGGAGTCAAGGCATCCGCAATGGCCGGGTCTCCTACCCAATCCTGCAACAGCTTTCGCATCACCACGCGGTCGCTTGTCCATTCCACCGGCGAGTGTTGCGTCACCTCCTGAAAATGATCGGCGACTGCGTCGGTAAAAAGGTCCGCGGGCGCGGGGCGTTGCAGAAGGTAAGCTCCAGCGATGAGCAGTAGCATCCCCATAACGACAGCGGACGCCCACGCCAGCACCCAGCCTCGCCCCCGCCCCCGCCCCGGAGTCTGCATGTTTCTTGGCCGTTGGGATGCAATGCGCGTCCTGACCTCTGCGATCACCCTATCTTCCTTCACCTCTCGGTGCACCACCGCGTCCCGCAGCAGATCATCGAGCGCGATCCTCATCTGATAAGCGCGCGCACATGCTGAACACTCCAAAAGGTGTGCCTCCAGCCTTCGCTTGTCGTGTTCCGCCAACTCCGTGCCCTGCTCCGGTCCCGACTGCAAATTAGGATAAGCAGGCTCCAGCGCCTCGAATTCTCTACATTCCATGGGCTTTCTTCTCTCTCTGCCGGGGAAACCAGCCCTCATAGGGCAGCAACTGGTCCCGCATAGCGGCCCGGGCACGGCTGAGACGTGACATCACGGTGCCCACCGGCGCATTGGTAATCTCCGAAATCTCCCTGCAGGTAAACCCTTCCACCACCGCCAACAACAGCACGGCCCGTTGTTCTTCCGGCAGCGCTTTCAGCATCGCCTCCACCTCCCAGCTCAGCGGAGCGCCGTCCCTGTGCGCTTTTGCCGCAAAGTTGTCCCCCTCATCAAGGGAAGTGAAAAGTTTGTCCTGGCGCTGCGCCTGCGAACGCCTGCGGCTGGATCCGTTGAGCATGATGCGGAACAGCCATGCTTTGCAGTCGGTGCCCCGCTCGTACCGCTCGAAGGTGCGCCACGCGACCAACAAGGTATCCTGCACCAGGTCTTCCGCGGCGGCCAGTGATTGCGTTAGTCGCCAGGCGGTGCGCAGCAGGCTCTTGGCGTGGGGCAATGCCTCCCGCTCAAAGTGCAGCCGTTGCTCGTCCCAGGCGTCCATCCCACCTCTACTCTAGTAAAGACCTCGGACAGGGTTTTTTATCCTCGCCGCCCAACTTTTTTTGTGCCCGCTTCCTTTGTCTCAGCATGACCAAACTTTACCGCTCCCGATGGATGAGCCGGCCGCTCCCTTTTCTTTACGTTAGTGAGCCGTTGCTCTGAGGAGCTCGCGAGTTCCGCGGCCTGTTAACCGGGCAATAGCTGAAGGAAGGGAACTTATGAACACGAAAGAAAATCTCCTCATGAATATCAACGACAAGCCCCATGCAGCGCAAAATAAACGCAATCGCCGGTCGTTTTTGAAAAACGGCGCTTTGGCGGTAGGCGCGGCAACCGTAGGTCTCGAGCTGTTGTCGGGCGGACATGTCTTCGGGCAGGAACAGGGGGCACAACCCAATGGCGACCTCACCAAGGGAGACATCGCCATCCTGCGCTTTCTTCAAGCCGTGGAACAGATTGAGGCTGACCTCTGGCTGCAATACTCAGAGCTTGGCGGCACCCAGGACACGGAAATCACAAGTGGTAGCGGCAACCCGCTCTATACCGCCGCGGTCGAAATCCTCGATACCGATATGGCGCAATATATTCACGACAACACGGATGACGAGCTAAGCCACGTCGCTTTCCTCGGCGCCTACCTGGAATCAAAAGGCGTCGAGCCCGTTGACTTCAAGAACTTTCGCCATCTGCCCAGCAGTCAGGCGACCGGGGCGAACAAGACCCTGGGACGGCTCACCAACCTCATGCAGCTCACCGTTGATACCAGCTTCTGGTCTCGTTACCGCAGCATCACCAACCCGGATTTCGATTCGGGGCCGTTCGTGCAAGCAGTCCCCAGCCTGAATGTCGGCCGCCACACCGCCATTCCCCGCAGCGATGACGACACGGCGGGCAGCTTCATCAGCAACGACAATAGCAAATCAATTACGCCGCACCTCCAAGCCATTGCCTATACCGCCGGCTTCCACTTCGCATTTATCGAGCAGGGCGGCACCAGTCTCTATCCCACGCTGGCGCAGAAGGTAAACAACCTTGAGGTGTTGCGCATCCTCTTGAGCATCGGTCCCAGCGAGACCATGCACTTTCAAACCTGGCAAGACAAGGCGGGCAACGCCCTTCCCGTACACGACTTCGACAAGATCAACCAATCGTCGGTCCAGTTTTCAGTGCTGGCGAATGCGCAGGGAGAAACCGACCCCGAGTCGCTCAAAGGCGACACCTTGCAGGCCAATCTGATCATGCCGGAGCCGACCCACTTCCTTACCGACAATGGACGGAACTTTCCCCCGGTCGCGATTATCCGTCCCTCTACCACCCGCAACAGCGGGGCCATGGCCGCAGTCAGCGCTCTCACCGCGGACGGGCTCTTCCTCGGCCAGCCCCGCGATTTTTTCAAGTTGCTAATCAAGCTTGCCGAGGAAGCGGATGAGGCCCGGCGCGGGTTCTGAGGGATGAAGCAGAGACAAAAAGCCCAGGACGGGGATCCCTGGGCCTTTGTCTTTCTATCCCGCAAAAAGAGAAATATTACGCGTGCGCCGGATCCATCTTCTCCGTCTCCACGCCCAGCTCTTTGAATGCCTTCTCTGCCTTCTTCGTATCGAATTTTCCGTTGCGCGCCAGTCGCGAGAGCGCCGCCGCCGCAATGCTAGCCGCATTCACCTCAAAGTGTTTGCGCAGATACTCGCGGTTATCGCTGCGTCCGAAGCCATCCGTGCCCAAGCTATTCAAGCGCTCGCGTAGCCATGGGGCAAGCTGGTCCGGTACTGCCTTCATATAATCCGACGCGGCGATGATCGGCCCCTTGGCTTCCTTCAGCGCGCTGAGAATATAGGGAGTCTTCTCCGGCTTTCCCGGATGCAGCCGGTTCCAGCGCTCCACCTGCAAGGCCTCCCGCCGCAACTCGTTGTAGCTGGTCACGCTCCACACATCCGCCTGCACGCCATACCTTTCCGCCAAAATGCGCTGTGCTTCAACCGCTTCATTCAAGATCGGCCCACTGCCGAAGAGTTGCACCGTCGCACTGCCGCCCGGCGCGGCCTTGAAGCGATAAATTCCGCGCAGTATCCCCTCTTCAACGCCCTTCGGCATCTCCGGCTGCGCATAGTCATCGTTATAAACAGTGAGATAGTAGAAGCGGTCTTCGCCCTCCTGATACATGCGGCGCAACCCATCCTGCACGATCACCGCGACCTCATACACATACGCCGGATCGTAGCTGGCGCAGGTCGGCACCACGCTGAAGAGCAGAGGACTTTGTCCATCCTGGTGCTGCAATCCCTCGCCGGAAAGCGTCGTCCGTCCCGCCGTGCCGCCGACTAAAAAGCCTTTGCCGCGCGCGTCCGCGAACGCCCACACCAGGTCGCCCACGCGCTGGAAGCCAAACATAGAGTAGTAGGTATAGAACGGTATCGTCGGCACATTGTAGTTGTAATAGGCGCACCCGGCAGCCGTCATCGATGCCATCGAACCGCCTTCGGTAATGCCTTCCTCCAATATCTGCCCGTCCTTCTCCTCGCGATAATAAAGCAGCATATCCACATCGTGCGGCTTGTAAAGCTGCCCATGGCTGGCGTAGATGCCCACTTGCCGGATAATCGATTCCATGCCAAAAGTGCGGCCTTCATCGGGCACAATCGGCACGATCAGCTTGCCCATCTGCGGCTCTTTCAGCAGACTGCGCAGAATACTCACATAACCCATGGTGGTCGAGAGCGCCCGGCCCTTCGATCCCGCCAGAAACTCCTTGAAGAACTCCAGCGGCGGCGTGTGTATTTCAATCTTGGGAACTACCCGTCTGGGCAAATACCCGCCCAGCGCCTCGCGCCTTTGCTTCATGTATGCAATCTCCGGCGCGTCCTCGCCGGGATGGAAGGGCAGCCCGTCCTTCGCCGCCTCCTTGGGCACTTCAATATCGAAATGATTGCGGAAGGCCACCAGACCCTCTTCGGTCATCTTCTTCTCTTGATGAGTGGCATTGCGCGCCTGCGCGGTTCCCAGCCCGTAACCCTTGACTGTCTTCGCCAAAATCACCGTCGGACCACCCATGTGCTCCACCGCGCGCTTATAGGCGTTGAAGACCTTCACGGGATCATGGCCGCCGCGATGTAGCGCGCCGATCTGCTCATCGCTCATGTCCTTCACCAGCTCCAGCAGCTCAGGATATTTGCCGAAGAACTCATGGCGCATATACGCGCCGCCCTTCGCCTTGAACGCCTGATACTCCCCATCCACGCACTCTTCCATGCGCTTAAGCAACAGCCCCGAGCTATCGCGAGCAAGTAATTGATCCCAGTCGCTGCCCCACACCACCTTGATCACGTTCCATCCCGCGCCGCG
>JBDTLH010000300.1:0-3576 GCA_039934875.1 Acidobacteriaceae bacterium
TTGTTTCTGGTCAGGATGGACGTTGCCTCCTGTTGGCGCGCGCCTGCCAGCACAGCTACGAGGTAGGAGCCTGAGCGCAGGCGATCCACATAGGATGACGGCAGGTGCAGGGTCGTGTCGTCGCTGACGTCCTCTACCCTGTCCAGGTTTTCATCGGAATAGTTGTCTCCACCCCCGAATAGCTTTTGCCAAAAGGAGCGATGGTGTTCTTCGCGATCCACTCCCGGCCCGGTGGGTTCGCCTACCGCTGCTCCGATTTCGTGGGCTTTGAACCCCGCACTATGAAGATCCCGAATTGCGTTTTGCGCGTTACCGCTGTCCTTAAATAGGGCAACCATAAAGTTGTTTGTGGTGGATGTAGTCTCAGTGTTCATGTATCAGGCTCCTTTTTTGTCAGGGTTGTGATTAAAAGAACTTTGTCGATCCGATATTTTTATGATGCGACGCCTCCGTGCAAGGTGTTTGTCAGGATCGCTTATTCAAACAAAATCGCGCAGTGACCAACGTGATCTTCGACTGTATTTAAAAATATGCGTGGACACTTCGCATGCATTGCACTCTTCCTGTGTAGTAAGAAGAAGATTTACTCGACATCGGAGGCGCCCTGATCGAACGCTCGACCACATTCACATTCGGGTTGCATCCAAGGGCATAGGATTGTTGTCAAAGGAGTTCTTGATGCCCCAGCCGCTCACTCCCGAAGAGGTCGAAAAACTGACTGAGTATTGGTTCGCCGCCAACTATCTGACCGTCGGGCAGATTTATCTCAAAGACAATCCACTGCTCGAGCGTCCGCTCACGGCGGAAGACATCAAGCCGCGCTTGCTCGGACATTGGGGCACGACCGCCGGACTGAACTTCATGTACACCCACCTGAACCGATTAATCAAAGCGCACGATCTCGACATGATGTACATCATCGGGCCGGGACACGGCGGTCCCGGCATTGTCGCGCACACCTGGCTGGAAGGGTCCTATAGCGAAATCTATCCCGCCATTGGTCCGGACCGCGACGGCATCAAGCGTCTTTTTCGCCAGTTCTCCTGGCCATATGGGATTCCCAGCCACGTCGCGCCGGAGACGCCTGGCTCCATTCACGAGGGGGGAGAGCTCGGCTACTCGCTGCTGCATGCCTACGGAGCGGCCTTCGACAATCCGGACCTGATCGTCGCCTGCATCGTTGGCGATGGCGAGGCGGAGACTGGGCCATGCGCGACCAGTTGGCACTCCAATAAATTTCTCAATCCTGCGCGCGATGGCGCAGTGCTTCCCATTCTGCACATGAATGGGTGGAAGATCGCGAATCCCACCATGCTCGCGCGCATCCCGGAAGATGAGTTGCGCGATCTCTTCATCGGCTACGGATATGAGCCGCTCTTTCTTGAAGGCGACGATCCGGCGGAGATGCATCAGGGCATGGCCACTGTGCTCGAAACCATGCTGGCGAAGATACGCGCGATCCAACGGCGCGCGCGTGAGGAAGGCGACCACGCAATTCCCCGCTGGCCGTTACTGATTCTGCGTTCGCCCAAAGGGTGGACCGGGCCGAAGGAGGTGGATGGCAAACCAGTTGAGGGGACCTGGCGCGCGCACCAGGTCCCGGTCGCCGATGTTGCCACCAATCCTGAGCACTTGAGAATTCTCGAGGACTGGATGCGCAGCTACCATCCGGAGAAGCTCTTCGACTCCGAAGGCAGGCTGCGCCCCGATCTCGCCGCGCTCGCGCCCACTGGACGCCGCCGCATGGGCATGAACCAGCACGCCAATGGCGGACTGCTGCTCGAACCTCTCGTCCTTCCCTCGTTCCGCGACTACGCGGTCCCGGTCACTACGCCGGGCGAGACCGTGGCGGAAGCGACGCGCGTGCTGGGGGAATTTTTGCGCGATGTGATGAAGGCCAACCTCAGCCGCCGCAACTTCCGCGTCTTCGGCCCCGATGAGACCGCGTCCAATCGGCTCGAAGCGATCTACGAAGCCAGCCCCAAAGAGTGGATGGAAAAAATCATACCGGTCGACCAAGACCTCGCGCAGGATGGGCGCGTGCTCGAAGTGCTCAGCGAACACATGTGCCAGGGCTGGCTCGAAGGCTACCTGCTCACCGGACGACACGGGTTCTTCTCCTGCTACGAAGCGTTCATTCACATTATTGACTCGATGTTCAACCAGCACGCCAAGTGGCTGAAGACCGCGCATGATCTACCGTGGCGCAAGCCCGTCGCATCGCTGAACTATCTGCTCTCGTCCCATGTGTGGCGGCAGGACCACAACGGCTTCTCCCACCAGGACCCCGGTTTCATCGACCATGTGGTCAACAAGAAGGCTGATGTGGTGCGCGTCTACTTGCCGCCGGACGCGAACACGCTGCTCTCCGTCGTTGACCATTGTTTGCGCAGCCGCAGCTATGTAAACCTGATCATCGCCGGAAAACAGCCCGCGCCGCAGTGGCTCGACATGGATTCCGCCGTCGAACATGCGACCACTGGCGTCGGCATATGGAAATGGGCAAGCAATGAGAGCGAAGCCGGCCCCGATGTCGTGATGGCATGTTGCGGAGACGTGCCCACCCTCGAAGTGCTCGCCGCCGTCACTCTGCTGCGGGAGTACGTGCCCAATCTTTGCGTTCGCGTCGTCAATGTTGTTGATCTAATGACCCTGCAGCCCTCAAGCGAGCATCCCCACGGACTGGCGGATGAAGATTTTGACCGCATCTTCACGGCCGACCGTCCCATTATCTTCGCGTTTCACGGATATCCATCGGTCATTCACCGCCTCACCTACCGCCGCAACGGACACGACAACATCCACGTCCGCGGATTTAAAGAGGAAGGCACCACCACTACTCCCTTCGACATGGTGGTGCTTAACAACATGGACCGCTTTCAGTTGGCGCTCGACGTCATCCGCCGCGTCCCTCGGCTCAGCCCTTTGCTGGATGAAGCCACCGACCGCTACTACGCAACCATACAGCGCCACAAAGCCTACGTCAGCGAATATGGCGAGGACATGCCCGAGGTGCGCGACTGGAAGTGGACGCCGCGAAAATGATCGTGCTCGCCGTCAACTGCGGCTCGTCATCGCTCAAGCTCGGCCTCTATGATGGCGGTGCGAATTCTCCGCGTCTGCTCTGCGAAGCAGAAGCTGAGGAGATCGGCGGCGATCGCGGGGGCCTCGAGTTCCGCTCGGCGGATTCGCACCCAGTTGCGCAGAGATGCGGCTTTCCCGACCACCAATCCGCCCTCAACTTCATCCTCGATGAGATCGCCCGCCTCAGCTTCCCCGCCCCCACCACGGCGGGGCACCGCATCGTCCACGGCGGCCCCCATCTGCGCGCGCATCAGCGGCTCACACCGAGGGTGCTCGAAGAAATTCGCGCGGCCGCCACCTTTGCCCCGCTGCACCTGCCCGCCGCCATCAGCGCCATGGAAGCGGTCACCCATCGACTGCCGCACATCCCGCAAGCGGTCTGCTTCGACACCGCCTTCCATCGCACTCTGCCCGACGTGACTCGCCGGTTCGCGTTGCCGCGCGCCCTCGCGGACCAGGGCGTCTTCCGCTACGGCTTCCACGGCCTCTCCA
>JBDTLH010000301.1:0-2503 GCA_039934875.1 Acidobacteriaceae bacterium
CCCCAAGCGGAGATGGACGAGCAGACAATTGTGGCGTTCTGCCTCACCTCCTGAGTTGGATTCGTTATAGAATCTGCGGCACAGGAGGCATTATGGCAACCACACCGGCGCCGTCGCTTGACCCTAAGTTTGCAACCCAACTGCGTGACCATTATTGCGATCTGCTCGCCCTGGAGATACCCATCACCAAGCGCGTGCTCGCCGCCGTCCCCGCTGACAAAAAGAGCTACAAGCCCGATGAGCACGCCCGCACCGCGCAGGAATTGGCGGAGCATATCGTGGTCTCGGACATTGAATTCCTGGATGGAATCGTCGGCAAGCAGTTCCACCCGGGGGTTCGCCCCACAGGTATGCCCGATTCTCTGGACGCGCTTCCGGAATTTTATGAGCAGCGGATGAACCATTACATGTCGCAGGTGCGTCAGCTCGATGGCAAACATCTTTGTGCCATCGTTCCCTTTTATGGAATGCAGTTCCCTGCCTTCACTTATCTCGGTTTTCTGCAAAACCACTCGGTGCATCATCGGGGGGAGCTTTGCACCTATCTCCGGCCCATGGGCGGCCAGGTGCCGAGTATCTATGGCGGCAGCTACGACGAGCCCTGGCAAGGGTGAAACATTACTCCTTGATGAAAACTGTTGGGAGCCGATGTCGCGAGCGTCTGCCTTCCGTGGGTTGTAATACCAAAGAATACAATGTAATGTTCGAAACATGGGCAGCAAAACATTGACATTTCGGATAGAGGCGGACAAAGTTGTCGCGCTCGATGCGCTCGCGGAGATGCAGGAGCGGCCTCGGAGCTTCCTTCTGAACGAAGCCGTCGATCATTATCTCGAGCTGAACGATTACCACATTTCTGAGATAAGAGCGGGCATCCGGCAGGGCGATTCCGGAGAAGAGGGCCTTAGTGTCGCTACGATGCGCAAGAGGGCTTCCACCTGGCACAAAGCTAAGTGATGCTTCGCTTGATGCCGAAGGCGCAGGAGCATCTCGCCGCTCTACACGCCTACATCGCCGAAGACAATGAGAGCGCCGCCCGACGCATGGTGGACCGTATTCTAAACGCGCTTGAAAACCTCGAAGGCCATCCGATGATGGGACGGCGCGGACGGGTGAGCGGCACTCGCGAGCTAGTCCTGAACGGAACTCCTTACATCGTGGTCTATCGATGGCGCGCGCGCAAACAGGTAATCGAAATCGATGCCGTGCTCCATGCGGCGCGAAGGTGGCCGTCTAGGTTCTGACGCAGCATGGACGCCGCCTTCCGTGTCCTATTGTTCATTCTCATCCTTGTTCCCGCCCCCGATCTCATCGTTATCTGCCGCCAAAGACTTCAACCTCGGATTGAGCGCATCCAGGTGCATCCGTCTGCGCTCAACGTTCACCGCTTTCAAATCCTGCGCCTGCAAGGCCTTCCATTGCCCCAGCAGCTCCGCCATCGTCTTTCGGCTGGCTGCGGAGGCGGCCAGCAATTGCGCTGTAGGCGCTACATCCGAGGCCTGCAATTCGTGTTCCAGGCGAATCACAGTGCCCCGGGCGCTGGTCAACGTCGGTGGACCGGCGGGACCGCGCCGGAAGCCTCCCGCTTTCCCCGCCAGCGCCTCCAGCTTCTTATCGAGTTCGCTTCCGTTGGGCGCGCTCTTTTTGATCTGCTCCCGCAACGATTGGATTTGCTGGAGCGCTTCGCTCGCCTGCAACGCGTCATCATAAAGTTGCTTGGAGGCGTCGAACTGCGCCTGCAAATCTTCGGTCGATGCCTTGACCCGCGGATCCATACGCACCACTAGCGGCGCATTCAAGGTCTTGCCGTCAGCCGTAAGGCGCACGGAATAACTCCCCGTCATGACCCACGGCGAAGTCGGCGTTGACGGAGTATTGTGCGGAACTGCCTGATCGGCGTCAGGCCCCGTCGCTACACCGGGAACGGCGGGATAACGCATGTCCCACAGGAAGCGATGGTGGCCGCCCTTCGCCGACAAAATGCGCGGCGGGCGCGCCCAGAAGGTCGGCACATCGTAATACGGCGGGAGTTGCGGCACCGGGTCCGTGCTGGCGAATCGCCCAACCACGTTATTCGAGCTATCCAATATTTCGAGTGTGACCGGCCCTGCGGTATTCGCGCCCAGATAGTACTCGATGATGGCGCCGTCCGGCGGGTTCTCTCCCGTCGGCATCTCCGGCACCCACGGCGTCGGCGGATTCATGTCCCCGCGAATCCGCAGAGCAGTCTGCGGGCGATACAGCATGGCGTCCGTCACCGCCGTTTTATTCGCCAACTGGCGTAGCGGCGTAATGTCGTCAAGCACCAGATATCCGCGCCCGTGCGTGCCCGCGACCAAATCGTCATCCTTGACCTGCAAGTCGCGCACCGAACTCGGCGGCATATTCAAACGCAGCGATTGCCAGTGGTCGCCGTCATCGAAGGAGACATAGACCTGCGTCTCCGTGCCGGCAAACAACAGCCCCTTCTGCTGCGTATCTTCGCGCAGGGTGCTGGTCGCCG
>JBDTLH010000302.1:0-2874 GCA_039934875.1 Acidobacteriaceae bacterium
TCCCGACGCCTCGGGCGGTGATCTGGTGTCGCCGCCCGCGGATCCAACGCTCGCCGAGCAGGTGGAGCCGGCCGGCGACGATCGACCGGGCCTGTTCCCCGTCGAGCTGTCCGCGGCGCTCATCGACGTCGCCAGGTCAGCGGCTGGAGTCGACGCCGAATCAGCCGCGCGGGTCGGCGACTATCTCGGGGCCACCGCAGAAGACGACGTAGCAGTCAGCGCGGCCTTTGCCTCCGCCGACCGTGGGTATCGCGGGTGGTATTGGTCGGTGACGCTCGCGGTGATCGACCCGACGAAGCCAACCGTCAGCGAGGTCGTCCTTTTGCCCGGCGAGGAGGCGCTGCTGGCGCCGGCCTGGGTTCCCTGGGACCGGCGAATCCGGCCATGCGCAACACCGACATTTTGCAGGAGCTTACCCGCATCTCACAGTCGGTGACCTTTGAGTGGCTGCAGAACGCCTCCTGGCGCATCGGGCAGGTGGAATCGGGCATGCGCCGTAACCTGCTTCGTTCGCTCTCCCTCGATTCCATGGCGACCAGCCTCGAAGGAGGCTTCGGTGGCCTCTAAAGATCCGGTGGACGAGCTCGAAGATTCTCTGCAACTTTCTGATGAGGATGGGGTTAACGACGATGTGGGCAGCGTTTCGATATCCAATCCGGCGGGCCGCCTCGGCAGGCTGGCCGAGGGGGCAGATCAGCGGGCGCTGCGACCCGGCGAAGCGACCGCCATGGATGACGCCGAGATCATGCTGCGGGTTGGCGCGGGTGACGATTCGTCTTTCGACGTACTGATCGAGAAGTATCGGCGTCCGGTAATTGCCTTCATGTACCGGTCAGTGCATAACCAGGCGGTGGCAGAGGAACTTGCGCAGGAGGTCTTCCTGCGTATCTACAAGGCACGCGCCAGCTACAAAGCGGAGGCGAAATTCTCCACCTGGCTCTACCGCATCGCCACCAACCTTGCGGTAAATCATGCGCGTGACACCAAATCCGAACGGTCCGCGCCGACCATGAACCTGGACCAGCCAGATGAGGAATCCGGTTCCCTGCCCGATGTGGCGGATACCCATCCTACGGTGGAGCAGGAGATTCTGCGCCGCGAGCGCCTGGCCGCCATTCGCGACATCGTAATGTCGTTGCCCGAGCGGCAGCGCATGGCGGTGCTCATGCACAAGTACCAGAACCTGGATTACAAAGAGATAGGCCGCGTCTTGAATCTCTCTGAGTCCGCCACCAAGTCGCTCTTGTTCCGCGCCTATGAAGCATTGCGCGAGCGTTTAAAAGAGTTTGTCTAAGCTGAATTATTTTTGCGTTGTTGATGGTGACCTTATGCGTTGCGAGGAATTTAGAGAAAATCTGCTGGACTACGCCGCCGGGCCTGCTGCAAAGGGGACGGGGCCGTTCGCAGCCCATGTGAAGGAGTGCGAAGACTGCGCCGCCCAACTTTCGTCGCTACGGCAGACGCTGGCTGTATTGGACGAATTGCAAGCACCGGAACCCTCCGCCTACTTCGATATGCGATTGAAGGCGCGGCTTCGCGAAGAGGCGGCGCATTCGCGTACCGGCTGGCGTGAGCAGTTCGCTTCGCTGTTCCGCAAAGTACGCGTTCCCGTGCTCACGGCTGCTCTGGGGATGGCGCTTATAACTGGAGTAACAATGTATCATTCTGTTGATGTTGGCCGCCCGAGTGGAACCGGCAAGCAGGCCTCGGCGGTGAAGGACTTGCAGACCCTCGATAGCAATTACGATTTGATTCAAGACCTTGATACGCTGGATAATTCCGCATCTCAGGTGAACGACACCGGACTGTGACTAAAGTATTTTTAAATTCGAGGTGCGGCGCATGCCGCATGGCGCTGGTCAGTGTGCTGGCGATCGGACAATTTGCTATGCCCGGCTTCGCGCAAAATAACAACCAGGGTAAGCAACACCGCGAAGCCAGCGCAGATCAAAGTGGGAATCACAACCATAACCCGCAGCAGAAGAACCATCCCTACGCGGGGGCATGGTTACAGCGCTATGAGAACGCGCCTCCAGAGCAGGGGGAGCGAGCGTTGCGCAGCGAACCGGACTTCCAGAGATTGCCCCCTGATCGCCAGCAAAAACTCGTAAACCGGCTTCATGAATTCGCGAGCAAGCCCCCCGACGAGCGGGAGCGCATGGTCGAACGCCTGCAACAGATAGAAAAGATGCCGCCGGAGCAACGCCAGGAACTGCACCAGGCGAACGAAAACCGCAAGCTGCTGGACCCCGCACGCAAGCGCCAGGTCAACCGCGCTTACAATTTCCTGCGCGAACTGCCCCCCCAACAGCAGGAGCAGTTCATAAGCTCTCCAGCGTTTCAGCAGCGCTTCTCCGATCAAGAGCGCGGCATCATCAACGGATTGTTGAAGGCGCCCCAGATTGAACCGCCCCTCGGCAGCAGCCCCGGAAATCCGAGATAGCTTGCTACCACTATTTTTCCTGTTCATTGGTGGCGGGCATTGGTGTTGCCTCCGCTTCTTTGCCCCGCATCGATTCTTTAAACCCCTTGATCCCATCGCCCAACCCTCGGCCCAGCTCAGGCAGCCGCTTCGGCCCCATCACCAGCAACAAAACGCCCAGAATTACCAACAAGTGCGTCGGCTGAAACAATCCTTCGAACATGATTTCTCCTTTGAAAATAGTATGAGAGGACGGAGGGACGTCCTCTCATTGAAGACTTAATCAGTGAAACCGTAAATGAGTTATCGGATCGTTCCGTTGAGGCCGTTGGGGAAGAACCCGCCCGGCGTGGGATGGCCGCCGTAAACGATGTTCAGCACCTCCTGCGCGCTGCGCGCCGGCGTGAGAGCATTGTTGACGAAAAACGGCGAGTTCGGCAGGGGAGGAACTG
>JBDTLH010000303.1:0-7852 GCA_039934875.1 Acidobacteriaceae bacterium
GTTGCCGCCGTATACAACGCTCGAATCATGGTTCTCCTTCTAGCTTCTAGCTACTAGCTTCTGGCTACTAGCTTCTGGCTTCTGGCTTCTGATCCAGTTTCCTTGTCGCTTGTCCCTTGTCCCTAGCCCTTGGCCACGTCCTGAATCGCCGTATTGTTGAAATCCGAATGGAAGATGGACAGCACCCGCTGCATCATCTCCGCCTGCCGTTGGAGGTTCACCAGCGCAATTGCCCCATCCACCGGAGTTACATTCGCGCTCTCGAGCGCTCCCTGCCGGATGTGCACGTCAGTCACCGGCTTCATGTCCGCTGGATTCGCGGTAAACTGGCTGCCCGCCGC
This sequence comes from Acidobacteriaceae bacterium, assembly GCA_039934875.1. Taxonomy (GTDB): domain Bacteria; phylum Acidobacteriota; class Terriglobia; order Terriglobales; family Acidobacteriaceae; genus JBDTLH01. The sequence goes on from JBDTLH010000303.1 coordinate 342, forward strand.
CGGTACCAACGCCCCCGGCTGCTTGGGCTGCAACAATTTCAACTTTCCCACCACCGCATCGTTCACCGCTACGGTTCCATCTTCGCCGATCGACACCGGCCCCGCCGGCATCCGAATCGCTCCCGTTTGCCCCTCTACCTGGCTCCCTGCTGCATCCACCAGCATGCCCGATTTATCGGCGTGAAATGCGCCATTGCGGGTGTAGCGCAGTCCCTGCGCGGTCTGGACGGCGAAGAAACCGCTTCCCTCAACCGCCAGATCCAGATCGCCGCCCGTCTTCTGCAACTCGCCCTGGGAGAGATCCACATCCGAGCCGCTCAGCATTCCGTACTGGTTCACCGCCTGCGACAACGACGACGCGCCATCTCCCGCCTCCGTCAGCACCGATTGAAAGTGCTCGCGCTGTGCCCGGAAGCCTGCTGTATTCGCGTTCGCTAGGTTGTTCGCGGTCAGATCGAGCGCCTGCATCCGCCCCACCAGCGCCGTCACCGCAGCATAATAACCGCTATCCATACCGCACTTCACTTGCACTTCGGCTGCCGACTTGAGTGCCAAGTCAGTTAAATTCCTCTCACAACCGTCCACGGTTTACTATTGATAGTTCTCGGTTCACACCTGAACCGGAGCTCTGAACCGAACCGGACACCGCACCTATCCCCTCCTCCGAATCGCAAACCGCGAACCGTGAACTGTGAACCGTAAACTCTCCCTCATTTACAATCACTCTTCACCCCTCAGGAGCCTCTCCGTTTGATCTCTTATCTTGCCCTCGCGTGTCTGCTGGTCCCGCAGAAGGGATTCATCCCCTTTCTGCACCGCCAGCTCACCGACAAGACCTTCAAGGGCCTCTACCATCCCAACAGCTTCGACCTTCTCCTCCTGATCCCCTATTTCTTCGTACTCATCGTCCTCGCCTCCTACGGGATCCATCGTTACGTACTCGTCTTCCTCTATTACAAACACCGAAAAAAACGTGCCAGCTCCGCCATTCCTCCGCGCTTCTTTTCCGCGGATGAGCTGCCCACCGTCACCATCCAGCTCCCAATTTTCAACGAGCAGTTTGTCGTCGAACGCCTCCTCGAATCCGCCTCCAAACTCCGCTATCCCCGCGAAAAATTAGAAATCCAATTGCTCGACGACTCGACCGACGAGACCGTCGCCTTTGCCATCTCCCTGGTCGAACGTTACGCCGCCCTGGGGCACCCGATGACGTACGTCCACCGCACCAATCGTGAAGGGTACAAAGCTGGAGCGCTGCACCACGGCATGGACCACTCTCGCGGAGAGCTGATCGCCATCTTCGACGCCGATTTCGTCATTCCCGAAGGCTGGCTCATGCAGGTAGTCCACCAATTCACCGATCCCGCCATCGGCATGGTACAGACGCGCTGGACCCACCTCAACCGCGACTACTCCTTCCTCACCAATGTTGAGGCCATCCTGCTTGACGGACACTTCATCCTGGAGCACGGCGGGCGCTCCCGGGCCAACGTCTTCTTCAACTTCAACGGCACCGCCGGCATGTGGAGACGCCAGGCCATCACCGAGGCGGGCGGCTGGCAGCACGATACTCTCACCGAAGACACCGACCTCAGCTACCGCGCTCAACTCAAAGGCTGGAAGTTCAAATATCTGCAAGATGTCGAATGCCCCGCCGAACTCCCCATCGAAATGACCGCCTTCAAGACCCAGCAGGCGCGCTGGGCCAAAGGCCTCATCCAGGTGGGCAAGAAGATACTGCCGCGCATGATGCGCAGCGATGTGCCGCTGCATCACAAGATCGAGGCGTGGTTCCACCTCACCGCCAACCTCAGCTATCCCCTGATGGTGGTGCTCTGCGCGCTGCTCTTACCCGCCATGATCATCCGCTCCTTCGGCGGATGGGTGCAGATGCTGCTTATCGACCTGCCACTCTTCATCGCCTCCACCGCCTCCATCTCCAGCTTTTATCTGGTCTCGCAGAAAGAGCTCTTCCCCGGGCGCTGGTATCGTACCTTCCTCTATCTTCCCTTCCTTATGGCGCTGGGCGTGGGGCTGACTGTGACCAACAGCAAAGCGGTTTACGAGGCCCTGATCGGCAAACAAACCGCTTTTGCCCGCACCCCCAAGTACAGCGTCAACAAAAAGGGGGAGAAGTCGCAGGCCGCCAAGTACCGCAAGCGCCTCGGCATCATTCCCTGGATCGAACTCGCCATCGGCACCTGGTTCGTCTTTATGGTCTGGTACGCCTACGTCAGTATGAACTACATCACCATTCCATTCATGGTGCTCTTCGTGCTCGGCTATTACTACACCGGGCTGATGTCGCTGCTGCAGGGCCGCTTCGACAAAAACATCTCCGCCGCCTCCTCCGACCACACCAAACCCATTCCCGTCGGAGTGTAGCGCACACTCCATTCTCCACAAAATTTCTTTCCGGATCATGCGAGTTGTGGCAGACTGATGTTATGGGAAACAAGGACGCACCGAAAAAAGAGACTAAGAAACCGAAGAAGCCGAAGAAGTAGCCGCGGGGATATTCCCACTCAGGCAAAACCCGCTCGTACAGTGGGCTTCTGTTGAGCTGTAGCGGATTCACATTGGTGTAGTTTGGCGAAATGTCAGCCACGTAATTTCTTCGCCAGTTGCGCAAAAGCCAAGTCATTGCAACATTGCATCCGCGCTATTGCTTCACCTTGGTAAACCATTCTTCGAACCACGCCAGGGTGCGGAGCTTGTAGTCCCTTGCGTGCGCCGGATCTCTGCCGATGGCATGGCCTTCATTGGGATAGACCACGAGCTCCACTGGGACGCCTAGCGCTTTGAGAGCATGCCACCACTCGAGAGATTGCGGCATCGGGACCTCGCCGTCGCGGTCTCCGACGATGATGAGCGTGGGCGTCTTGACATTCTTAACGAACTGCATGGGATCACTCTTGGCATATACCGCCACATCGTCATAAATGGATGCACCGAAGAACGGGACCATCCACTCGTCAATGTCATTCTCGCCGGTGTAACTGAGCCAGTCGGATATCCCTGCTCCGGCCACCGCGGCGGCGAAGCGGGTGGTCTGGGTCTCCGCCCACATGGTCATGTATCCCCCGTAGCTGTGGCCGTAGATGCCCAGACGGCGGTCATCCACGGGGTATAGCTTTGCGAGAACATCGATACCCGCCATGATATCTTTCAGGTCTCCGCCACCGAAATCTTTGACATTGCCCTGCGTATAGGCTTCGCCCTGCCCAAAGCTACCGCGAGGATTGGGGCAGAGGACAAAATATTCCATGGCCGAGAGCTCCCCTCCATCATGCGCGCCCTTCCAAACTGAACTGCACGCCCAAGACGGTCCTCCGTGGACGGTCACGACCAGCGGATATTTTTTGCTCGCATCATAGTTGGCGGGGAGCAGCAGCCAGCCCTGCACACGCGTGTCTCCGTTTTGCCAGTGCACATTCTTCGCCTCGCCCCAGGTCGGCTTCAGCCCTGTATTCAAGTGGCTCACCTGCTTCCATGCCCCGACCGCGCCTGCCCATACTTCGGGAGGAGTGGAGGCAGCCTGCCTAATCAGGGCGCTGACCGACCCGTCGCGCGAAAAGGATGCGCCGGTATCACTGCCGCCGGAAGTATCCGCGGTCACGAATTCCGGGCCGCTCCAAAGGGTTTCCATAATCTTCGCTGCGCTGCCATCGACCGTGAGCTTGGCGAAACCGGTATTGCCATCAATGTATTCGCCGATCACCAGCGTGTCGGGGCCAGTCCAGTCGAGGGTCGAGGGCGAAGAGTTGACCCCGGGGGTAAGGTTGCGGGCTGATCCGCCGGCAGTCGGGATGACATAAATCTCTCCGCCGTTTAATCCCTCGTCGCTCATCAACCCTTGCAGAAACGCGATGTTTTTGCCGTCGGGGGAGACACGCGGCTGCGCGATCTGAAGCTTGGGCTGGTAGATTTGTTTGAGCTCTCCGGAAGCGCGCGCGACCGTGTAGAGGCGCGCAATCCACCAATTATTATCGCCGGAGCCGTGCGCCGCCGTCGCCGCCCAACCGCTGCCCTCGGGCAGCCAGTCGTATTCGTAAACGTAAACGTCCGCCGGCGAGACTTGCTTCAGATCCTTGGTGGCGAGGTCGATAGTGGTAATGCGCTGCTCATAAAATCTTTCTTCGACCACGCCGGCCAGCGGAGTCTCCGGCTGCAACGGACCGGCAATGCGGGGAATACCTTCGATAAAGAGCAGCGCAAGGGTCTTGCCATCGGGAGAAAAGCGGGGGGCCTGTACATAGCCCTTCAGATCCGCAAGCTTTTGCGGGTTGGCGCCGTTTGCGTCCGCCACCCACACCTGCGCGGCGGGCGTCTCTCCCGGTTGATCGGCGATGAACGCCAGTTGCTTGCCATCACTGGACCAGGCAACGTCGCGCAAGGATAATTGATAGGGTACAGCGATTTCGCTGCCCGCTGGCCCCCCGCTCACCGCTGCAACCGTGAGCTTGCCTTGCGCAACATAAGCGACCGTGGAGCCGCTGGGAGAAATGGCAACCTGCTCGATGGTCTTCGCCTCCGGAATGGCGGCAAGCACGGCCTCGGCACGGGAGCGGGCAGCCGCCGTTTGTCCGAAGCCAGAGAGTGACAGCGCGGCGACCAAAACAAGAACATATCCGGCTTTGGATAACACGCAAGGGGTCTTTTCAGGGTAGCAAGTCATGATAGTAACTACAGGTCCTTGAAGCACAGGTCTTGGGGTGAACCAATAGGAATACGCTCGGACAGAGAGATATGCAACAGGTAATCGCACACAGGTAATCGCACACGCTTGCTCGCGCTGTCGCTCCAGATTTGCTTCCGAAGACCGCCAGTAAACTGTGCAAGAGCTCAGTTCCTTGTTATGCTCCGGGCATCATGCGAATGCGATTCATCACCTCGTTGCTGCTTGCGCTGTTGCTCTTGCCTCTTGCATTGTCCGCGCAAACCGCTGCGGAAGTGGCGCATAAGTGGCGCACGGCGCATGAATCGGACATCCTAGCAGGATTCGCGAAGCTGCTGGCGATTCCAAATGTTGCTGCCGACCCCGCTAATCTCAAGCGCAATGCGGACACGCTGGTTGCCATGTTGCGGCAGCGGCATGTCGACGCGCGGCTGCTCTCTATTCCCAACGCCCCGGCGATTGTTTATGGCGAGATCAAGACGCCGGGCGCCAAGCACACCATTGTCTTTTACGCGCACTATGATGGGCAGCCGGTAACTCCTTCCGAGTGGGAGGGCGGCGCACCCTTCAGCCCGGTGGTGCGGGAGGTAAACGGGGAGCAACGAATCTATGCGCGGTCCGCCGGCGATGACAAAGCCGCCGTCTATGCTCAGTTGATGGCGCTCGATGCTCTGCAAGCTGCCAACCTACCGCTGCGGGCCAACATCCGCTTCGTGTGGGAGGGCGAAGAGGAGGCTGGTTCTCCCCACCTGGAACAGATCCTCGACGCCCACAAAGATCTCATCGGCGGAGACGTCTGGCTGGTCTGCGATGGTCCGGTGGACCAGAGCCGCAAGCAAACAGTCGTATTCGGAGCGCGCGGAGACACCCACCTCGAAGTGACGCTCTACGGCCCTCATCACGGACTTCATAGCGGCCATTATGGTAACTGGGCGCCCAATCCGGCGATGATGCTGACGCAATTGCTGGCAGGTATGAAGGACGAGCAAGGCCAGGTTTTGATTCCTCATTTTTACGACGACATCGCTCCTTTGGGCAGACTCGAGAAACAGGCGCTCGCCAAGGCGCCCGCCAACGACGATATGCTTAAGCAAGAGCTTTGGCTGGGGCATGTGGATGGCGGGGGCAAGACCCTGCTCGAGCTTCTCAATCTGCCTTCGCTCAACATCAACGGCATCTCTTCGGGCCAGACCGGAGCACATGCAACCAACGTGATACCGGCGACTGCGACGGCTGATCTCGATCTGCGTCTGGTAGCCGGCCAGGACTGGCGCACACAACAGGACCGTGTGAAAAATTACATCCGCTCCCAAGGTTATTATGTTGTGGAGACGGATCCCACACGTGAACTCTTGTTGCAACATGCTAAGGTGGCGCGGGTAGCCGGCGATCCCGGGAGCTATAACGCGGCGCGCACAGCGATGGACTTGCCGATTGCCCAGGAGGTGGTAGAGGCGGTGGCTAGCGCGCGCGGAACAGTCATCGAGTGGCCGACCATGGGAGGGAGTGTCCCGCTTGGCGCCATGGAGCGCGCCGCCTCCACGCATACGATCATCGTCCCGATTGCGAACCACGATGATAATCAGCACAGCGCTAACGAGAATCTGCGACTTCAAAATCTCTGGGACGGGATCGAGACCATGGCAGCCTTAATGCGAATGAACTGATCCCGGGCCTGTTGCTACTCCCCGGTTGCGGAAATTGGCGCCAGCTTTGCGCTCTTTAATGATTGATTGACTGCCGGCAGATCATTGGTGATCAGTTGATGTAACGTATTCAATTGCACGTCCAGTTCCGCCGCGAGCTCCTTGAACGCGGCATAGGTTTGGTCGGTCGGTTTGGAGTCGGCGGACTCTATGACCTCACTGAGATGGCCGATCTTATTGTTGAGCTTGATCGGGAAATTCAACGGGTCCTGCGAGCTGCGGTTCTTCACCTGATAGATCGCTTCTTCCACTTCTGTGAGCTTCTGGCGAAACGCCGTAGCCGACGGATCGAACGGAGCCGATGATTTCTTCATACGGTCATCGAGTTGGTCGCGCAGCTTGCGAACCTGGATCACGGCCTCATTCGCCTGGCTCACTTTGTCGCGCACCTGCGTATCCAGATCGAATTGTGCCTTCAAATCGGCGGCTGAACTCTTCACTCGCGGATCTTCCGTCAGAGCAAAAGGCACGGTCTGCGTCTGCCCATTGGCGGTGATGCGCGCCTGATACGATCCGGGCAGCGCGAAGGGGCCGTTCTTCGGTTGCGCGCCCCACATAATCATACCTGGAAACACCGTCGCGCCGGGATAACGCATGTCCCAGGTGAAACGGTTAAGGCCTGCGGCGAGGCCGATTTTGGGTGGCTTCGGACCGTACTCGTCCTCTTTCACCACCGGCTTCGATTCACCCTTTTTCTTTGCCTCCACGGTTTTTGTATCTTCCGGCTTCACCGAAGCGGCTTCGGCAGCGGGTTCGTTTTCTTCCTCCGCACCTTCGGTCTTCTTCTGGTTCTCAGGATTGCCGGTAAAGCTGCGCACCTGCTTTCCCTGGCCATCGAGGATGTCAATCGTCACCTTATCGGATTTCGACTTAAGGAAATAATCCACTGCGACCGGGCGGGCGCGGCGCACTCCCGCTTCCGGCGTAAAAACATGCAGGACCGCCGATTGCGCGACCTCCGGCGTCAGTTGGCGAAGCGCGGCGATGTCGTCCAGCACATAAAAAGATCGCCCGTGGGTGGCAATGACGAGATCGTGATCTTCCACAACGATGTCGGAGACCTGCGTGTCCGGCAGATTGAGCGAGAGCGATTGCCAATTGTCTCCGTCATCAAAGGAGACATAGAT
>JBDTLH010000304.1:0-11887 GCA_039934875.1 Acidobacteriaceae bacterium
TGGGTTGGGAGAGTAAAAAACTCCGCCGCCCTTCAGCACCACAAATTGAACTGATTGTCCATGCTTGCCCTGCTCTCCGGCAACAGAATTCGCTTTTCCATGCCACACTGCATATCCGATGGCAACACCCACCAGCACGCTCACCGCAATCATCAGCAATCCTTGCATCCAATTAATCGTCCGCGCTTTCGTGCTTTCACCATTCATATCTAGCTCGCTTTCTTATGCGTCTTGATCTTTAACAAATTCTGTAAGTACCGAGGGTCATTCCGTACTCCATCTAAATCGAGCGCCAGATCGACCTCGGACTGGGAGAGTCCTTTGTTCATCAAGGCAATTACCAGTTGCAGGGCCGCCTCCTGCTCGCCCATGAGGGCCAGCGCCTGGGCTTTGTAGAATTGCGACTCCACGTCGGTTGCGCCGCGCGCGCCGGCTTTGGCAATGTCGGTCCGCGCCTCTTGAAAGTCCCCCACCTTCGCCTGATAGAACGCCAGCATCATCCACTGCGACCCGCTGTTAGGGTTGGTCTTCAACTGCTCTGCCAACAACTCCGCCGCTTTCGCGTAGCTGTCGCGCACCCCTGATTTGTTACCCAGCATCGCGTAGCAGTCGCCGATGTTTCTCCAGATGAGGTGATATTTGGGCTTCAGGTCCCGCGCCTTCTGGTAATAGATCAGCGATTTCCCATAGTCTCTATCGCTAAACGCCAGATCGCCCAGACCTAGATAAGCAAACTCATTGGGACTCTTCGCCAAACTGCGATCTAAAACGTCGATCGCCTCGTCGTGTTTTCCCATCTCCAGGTACATGGTACCGAGATTGGCCAGCGGCAGCGCTACCGTGGGCGCGATCATCGAGGCCGCCTCAAACTCCCGCGCCGCCTCGTCATACTTCGCGTGCTTCCATAGCAGCATTCCCAACTGGTTGTGGGCAATCCAGTAATTAGGACGGGTTTTAAATATGTCGCGATAAACACTCTCTTCTTCCGTCAATAGGCCCAGGTCGCGATAAACCGCGGCCCTGGAGAGCAAAATTTCAGGATTCGCCGGGTCGGTTTTCAACGCCTGCGCCAAAGACTGGAATGCCTCCTTGCTCCGGCCCGAATGTGTATCCACCATCGCCTGACTCAACAGGCCCTGCGTCGAAGCAGGATTGTAGTGCAGGGACAGGGACGCATTGTTCCCCGCCAACGACAATGCCGAGGTCTGCCGGGTCAAAACATACTTTCGCGTGTAGGCATTCGAAAGCCGCGCGTACCCCAATGCGAAATGCGGCTCCTTCTCCAGCACACCCTGATAACCCTGGATGGCAGCATCCAGTCCACTATCATTCTCCTGCGCGGCCAGCGCCTCCGCCACGCTGAAGGCCTTGAAGGACTGCGGAGAGAGCGCCTTCAACTGCTCCGTATCCTTCAGCAGGCGATCATTCGCCGGGAGCCCTAGCAGCTTTGCCGCGATGGAGCTCCCCTTGTCCGCGATACTGCTCAGATCAGCCGCCAAATAAGGAATACGCGCTTGCCGCAACACCCTCTGCGACGCCGCATCGAGCAAATGCAGGTTCAAGTGCGAATCTCCGAGTGACGCGGCCAGCACCAGGTTCGCTCCCAGTGAGGTTACGGCATCCATCGGCTTCGCCAATGCGTCCTGCGGCTGGTTCAGGTCCGATGATGAGATCACCAGCAGGTCTTTGACCATCGCCTCTGCGCGCGCCAGGCGATTGCCGATCGAATCCAGGACGGTGGAGAGGACCGCAGCATCGTCTTTGTGGGGCAGCGGCCACGCCAGCAGCGCTACAAAGCGCCGCTCCGGCAAAGGCGAAAGCAGCGAATTGATATAAGGGGCTCCCCGCCACGCGCTCACTGCGGCAACCACCGACGCTCCCGCGGTGAGTCCAATCATGGTGCGCCGGGTCATGCCGCCGGCGATCATAGTTTCGCTGCGCCCGTCCACCACCGCCATCGCCTGCGTCACACTGGGAAACCGGTGTTGCGGATTGGCTTCCAGGCATCCGTTGATCAGCCGGTCCCACGGCGGCGGCGCCTGCACTCCACTGCGCCTATGCTGGTCCGGCATCGTGCCGGTGAAAATCTCATGCACGACCATTCCGAAGGCATAAACATCACTGGCCTTCGAAGGAAGCTGACCCCGCAGCAACTCCGGAGCGAGATAGCCCAAAGTGCCCACCACATGGCTACCGCTCGCGAACGAGCTGGTTGCCATCTCTGTGCGAGCCAGACCGAAGTCGGTGATCCACACCTGCACCTGCTGTCCCTCGCCGCACAGCATGATGTTCGCGCTCTTGATGTCGCGGTGCACCACATCGACGGAGTGCGCGGCCTGCAATCCCGCGGCGATCTGCCGTATGATAGGCTCCGCCTCCGCCGCCGGCATACATCTCTTCCGCTCCAGTCTTGCCGCCAGCGTCTCACCCGGCAGGAGCTTCATGGTCAAAAAGGGAAGCAGCCCCCTGGCGTCCCCGGATTGAAGGCGGAAGATGTCGTAGATGGGGCAGATGTTGGGGTGGGACACCTGCCGGCTGAGCAGCACCTCGCGCTTGAACCTCTGCTGGGTATGCACATCGCCGGCAATCTCCGGGCGGATGGTCTTGAGGGCGACCCGTACGCCCTCCAGGAAGCGGTCCTCGACCTCGTAAACCTCGCCCATTCCTCCGCTTGCGATGTAGCGCACCACCCAAAACCGTCCCGCGACCAGATCGCCCACGGCGAAGCTCGAGCCTCTTTTCGCGGCAGCCGCCCCGGTTGCGGCTTCCTGGCGCTCGCGCGCGGAGGGCACAAATTCGTTATCAGATTGGCGGCGGTCGATCATACCCATCTCACTTGTTGCTAACACCAGGCCCGGGAAAGAATGCGGATCAAGAAGTGAATGTGACTACTCGAAATGTTCGGGGGGCCGATATGAGCGCTAGCTGGGGAACCCGTTAGAGCAGGCAATCAAGTCGGTTCCTGCAAACTAAAGTAACCGCACGATGGCTCGGCAGTTATTCTGCATCTACTCTCCTAATTGCGCAACCCCTGCGCCCACGCTTTGTCCTGACCAACCCCGCATATTCCTTTCATTTCCACCCTCTAAACTCAAGAAAACACAGCTCAAAACCGCAATTCTCATAAGCCGGATCTCCAGCGAGGAACTAAGGCAGAAAAAATAAATAATCTAAGGTTTTTCCCGATGTTTACGGAGAGCGTTCGATGATCCGTCCGGCAATCTGCGGTTATCTGCGGTGATCGGAGGGGGGTGCTTGAAACTCGAGCCGGAAACTCGAAACTGCGCTTATAGAATCGAACTACATGGGCCGCATTCGCGTTCTTTCAGATCATATCGCCAACAAAATCGCCGCTGGAGAAGTGGTCGAGCGTCCGGCCTCCGTCATCAAAGAGCTGCTCGAAAATTCGCTTGATGCCGGCGCTACCCGCATCCGGATTGATATCGAGGCTGGAGGCAAGAAGCTCATCGCCATCACCGACGATGGGTCAGGCATGTCACGCGATGACGCCCTGCTGGCGTTCGAACGGCACGCTACCTCCAAGATCCACGACGTGGATGATCTCGACCACATCTCCACCCTCGGCTTCCGCGGGGAGGCACTGCCCTCGATCGCCAGTGTCTCCCGGCTTACGCTGGAGACCTGCTTCGGCGTTTCGCGTGAAAGATACCAGGGAGAAGGGAGGAGGGAGGAAGAATTGGCCTCCGAGGTGGGGACAAGGATGGAACTCGCCGCCGGCAAGCTGCTGCGCGTAGAGGACGCGGGGCTTCCCCCGGGCAGCTCCATTCGGGTGCAGGATCTCTTCTTCAATGTTCCCGCGAGGCGCAAGTTCCTGAAGGCGGAACAGACCGAAGTTTCGCACATCGTCGGGCTGGTGACGCAGTACGCGCTGGCAAATCCGCAGTTGAACCTGGAACTGCACTCCGCCACTCACAATCTGCTCAGTGCCGCGCCTGTATCCTCGCACCGCGAACGCGTATATCAGATATTGGGCGGCGATACGCTCGACCAGCTTATCCCGGCCGCTGCCGAACTTTCGCTCGAACGCACCGGGCTGCCGGAGCCTCCGCCGTGGCGACGCGCCGCCAACTATGTGTCACCCACCCCGGGCACTCTCCGGCTGCACGGATTCGTCTCAAAGCCGGAATTGCAGAAGCTAAACCGCAACTCTATCTACATCTTTGTCAATCATCGGATGATCCGCGACCGCTTGCTGCAGCATGCGCTGACCGAGGCGTACCGCAGTTTGCTTCCGCCCAATGTCTTTCCGGTTGTGTTACTTTTCCTTGAAATGCCGGCGGCAGAGGTGGACGCAAATGTACATCCCGCCAAGACGGAAGTCCGCTTTCGCCAGCAGCAGGTGGTGCACGATTTCGTGCGCGACTCAGTCCGCGCGGCCTTGATGCAATCTCGCCCTGTCCCTCAATTTACCCGCGAGATCACTGCGCGCGCTTCGGCATTGGAGACCGTCTCAGGCGCATCCATCTCCGAAGCGTCTTTCGCGGCCGCCGCATTCACCCTGCAACCACCTTCGCAGCCAGCCTACAACGAGCGCCTGCAATTCACTTCGGCGATGCAGATTGACGCCAACATGCTCGGCAACCCGATCGTTCTGCCGGATGAAAACGTGCGCATGACCGCCGCACAAATCTCCGGGGGCAATACGCAGGATCCCTGTGGCAATGATGTGATCGCCCCCGCTGACGAAGGTGAAACCGAAACCCTCTCTCGGTTGGCATCGCTCAAGCCGCTGGGACAAATCCGCGATTCGTTCATCCTTGCCGTCAACTCCGAAGGGCTTTGGATCATCGACCAGCACACCGCCCACGAGCGCGTGCTCTTCGAAAAGATTGTTCGTCAGCGCAACGCCGGTGCGTTGACCATGGAAGGGCAGCGCCTGCTTATGCCGCTCATACTCGAACTTGCGCCCAGCCAATGGCCGGTGTTCGCTGATATCTCCGGCGAGCTTCAGCACAACGGTTTTGAGGTCGAGCCCTTTGGGGCGCATACCATAGCTATCAAAACCGCCCCCGCGGGAATCAAATCCGCCGATATTGAGCGCCTGCTCTCGGAGCTGATTGACCAGATCGAGCGCGAGGCGCGGGCCGACAGTATGGAAAACATTCGCGCTCGCATCGCCGCTACCATCGCGTGTCACGCCGCAATCAAGGTCAACATGCCGCTCGATATTCCAAAGATGGAGTGGTTGCTGGTTGAACTTGCCAGGACCGAGTCTCCGATGACCTGCCCCCATGGCCGTCCGGTGGCGCTGCGCTACTCCGTGCAGGAGATCCAGAAGGCGTTTAAGCGGACGTGGGGAAAACTGTAGAAGTTAGGGGCGTGGCGAGTCACGGGCCACGGGCTTTAAACCCGCTGCGAAATTCGACTCGCGAAACAGCAGTTAAGATAGGACGTCATGATTATGCGGTTTTTTCTCGCCTTCTCTATCGGTTCTTTGTGCCTGTTGTGCGGGTGCAACTCCAGTCGGCCGGTTAACCAAGACAGTCAGCCGCCAATGTCTTCTGAAGCGCGCCAGGGTGAGCGTGTCTTCAATATGCAGTGTGCGGTGTGCCACAACGCGCACTCGACGGAGGCGCTGCATGGTCCGGGGTTGCAAGGCTTGTATCACCGGCAAAGCCTGCCCAGTGGGATTCCCCTGACCGATGAACACGTACGCCAGAACATCATCCACGGGCGCGCCATGATGCCGCCCTTCGGCAACGTGCTTGACGAGCAGCAGATCGATGACGTGATCGCTTATCTGAAAAAGCTCTAATCGTTAGCAGCCAGTCGCCAGCAGCCAGCATTCAGTTTTCCAGAATGACGAAGGCCAGCGCGTGTTCTTGCGTGTGAGTGAGCGAGAGATGGATGTGCTTCGCGCCCAGCTGCGCCGCCACCTCCGCCGCGCGCCCCGCGTAGCGCAGGATGGGGCGTCCACCGGCGGCGTGCAGCACTTCCACCTGTTGCCAACTGACCCCTCGATTCAACCCAGTGCCAAGCGCCTTCATCCCCGCTTCTTTGGCCGCGAAACGCGCCGCGAAGCGCTCCGCGGAATTTGCCTTGGAGCGGCAGTAAGCAATCTCCCGCGGGGTGAAACAGCGCATAAGAAAACGCTCGCCAAAGCGTTCAATCGATTTGCGGATGCGGTGCACTTCGCAGATGTCTGTGCCGGTTCCGAGGATCATCTTGCTTTACTGTTCTCTCTAGGGAAGCTCTGATTCAAGTTAAACAATTGCTAAAGCAATTGTTTTCTGTCATACATCAGCTTGCCCTCATGAAGCTGAGCAACTTCCATCATTCGGTGTAGTTTTGGCGGTCGCTCGTTGTCGATGTGCAGTATCTCATGGCCGTTCGCCGTCAGGTAGTCTGACACGAGCATACGATGGCAGCGGAAGTAAACTCGCTCGGCACACATATAGGCCACGCGATGCGACTCTGCAAGCGCGAGCAACTCTGCGGTTGCGGCGGCGAACTCCGGGGTCAGCATATAGTCGGCGTAGTTGCGAAACGAGTCGCTGCGCAGCGCCGAGTTGGGAGATTCGCCTTTGGGCAGCACACGTTTGCGGCGGCCTCCCAGCGCCGGTATCCAGCGATAGACAATTTGCTGCTGGTTGAGTGCGGCGTCGAGCTCCTCGCGGTTGAACCAGGGCAGGCGGCGCGACATGGGAAAGGCGCGGATGTCAGCGAGCGCGGAGATCTGGTGTGCCTGCAAAACGCTGATGAAGTCATCCAGCGTGCGCGTCGAGTGCCCGATGGTGTAAAGCGTTGCCATTCATTCCCGACTACCGTTACAAATATTATTGATGGCCCGCACTATCTGCGCATCTTGTTCCGGGAAGACCGTACGCAGATCGAGGATGACTTTATCCTCCGTAATACGCGTAATGACGGGCGGACCAGCGGCACGCAGCATCGTTGCCACTTGTTCCGCGCTCTCACAATCGAGCGCGACGAGATAGGTGGGGAGGGTGGCCGTCGGCGGCGTTCCGCCACCGATCACCGATTCTCCTCTGACTATCGATGCGGAGCACGAACCTGAGTGCTCGATGGCGCACTTGAGCGCCTCAGCCCGAATAAGGATATCGTCGGCAGACCAGCGCAGCATGCGCAGTGTGGGAATATTGCTGTAATCTTCATCAAGATAGGCGGTGAGAGTGGCTTGGAGCGCGGCGTAGGTGAGCTTATCAACGCGCAGAGCACGAAACAGCGGATTGGCGCGCAGGGCGGCAATGAGCGAAGCGCGTCCGCTGAGCAGCCCGGCCTGAGGACCGCCCAGCAGCTTGTCTCCGGAGTAGCTAATCACGTCCATGCCGGCGCGCAGGCTCTTCTGCACGGTGGGAATCCCCATAACGCCGAAAGCCTGGAGGTCCACCAGCACGCCATTGCCGTGGTCTTCAAAGACTGGAATACGACGCCGCCGCCCCAGCAGGACCAACTCGTCGAGCGAGGGCTGTTCAGTGAAGCCGCTGATGGCGAAGTTGGAGCGGGAGACGCGCATCAGCAGCCTGGTATTATCCGTGATCGCCTGCTCATAGTCGCTGATACGGGTGCGATTGGTGGTCCCGATCTCGCGCAATGTCGCGCCCGACTGGGCCATAATCTCGGGGATGCGAAAGCTACCGCCAATCTCAACCAATTCGCCGCGGGAGACGATTACCTCTCCGTTGCGCGCGAGGCTGCTGAGGGCCAGCAGGGTCGCCGCGGCGCAATTATTGACCACGACGGTACTGACGTTTGATTGGTCTTCGTAGGCAATCCCGCTGAACAGACGGAGAAATAATTGCTGCGCGTGAGCGTCGCGTTGGCCGCGGTCTCCGGTTGCAAGATCATATTCGAGATTGCAGTAATCGCCGGCAATAGCAGCAACGTGCGCGAGTGCGGCAGGCGATAGGGGCGCCCGACCGAGATTCGTGTGCAGGATTACTCCGGTGGCGTTAATGACGGCTTGGAGCGAGTAGTTTCGCAAGTCCCTCGCACGGCTTACGATCATCTCCGGCAGGGTTTCCAGGCGCTGCTCGAGTGCGATTGCGTCGATTTGGCCGCTGGCAATGGCGTTACGCAATTCGGAGAGGGCGGAGCGGGCAGCCTCGCGCAGCACAAGCGGACTCGTGGTGGAGGCGGCCAACTCGGGCGAGCGCAGCAGTTCATCCAGCGAAGGAAGTTCGCGGAAAAGCGCCAAGTGGAGCGATGAATTCGGAACGGCGTTCACAACCCCCAGTTTACCTGCTGCGTCACTTCTTCCGGGCAGCTCGCCTGGCAGTCGGGGCTGGGGATTCGGATGCCGCTTGTTTGGCATCTTCGATCATCTGCGAGAGTTGGTCGCGATTCACCACCTCTACGAAAGGCTCGGTGGAACGATTGCTGGTAACAATATAGATTGTGGGCGTGTGATCGATATTGATGCGGCGCCCGAGGTCCTGGTCGGCATGGACCTCAGCGGCAAACTTGCCGGTAGGGTCAATGACGAAGGGAAGTGGAACGCCTTTGCTTGCCGTCCATTGGGTGACCCAGTTGCGGAAAGCGACATCGTCGGTCTCGCCGAACTGCGGCTGGTTGGCATAGACGGCGTCACGGTATTCGGAAGCGATCTTGGGGTCCTTGCTCTCCAGATAGCGATTGATGATTGCCGCTTCCATGGCATAGGGATGTTGCGGCAAAGGGAAATCGTGGCGCACCAGGGGAATGTCATATTTCTTCGCCATCTCGACCAGCAAAGGATGGGCGTGCCCACAATCAGGGCACTGAAAATCCTCGAAGGAGACGATCGCGACCTTTGCCCCGGGAGGCGGCTTTAGAATCTGGAGCTTCTCCAGGCTGCTTTGCGCAAAGAGCGCCGGGGTGAACAGGGTCGAAGCGAATAAGATTATGGCGAAGAAGCGGAGCGGGATTCGTAGCATATTGTCCTTTACAATTCTAATATGGCGGAGCGGCTTACAGCTACCGAGGGCCCACAGGATCAACACTCAGGCTTTCTCCCATAAGGCGCTAACAGCTTTCGCGAATTTCCGCTATAATGAAGATTGTTCGGCAACCTGCGGTTCAGCTTCCTCCTCCAATTTAGTGGGTTGGCGCCTTTTAAGTTAGCAGGAACTGCACCCCGTAAATGAGTTCAGACTTGCGCGCCGAAGCCAGTTGCGGTAACATTTGACTGTCCTGATGTAATTCGGTGATGTACCTGAGCTTACTTTGTGTGCTTAGGAGGACTACCGAGACGGCAGAGGCAAAGCCCGCCGAAGGCAAGCGCGCCGGAGCTCCGGAACCGAATTACGCAATTCGGAAGTTCGAAAGCTTGGGGAGTTCCGAAGTCGCGAGTACAGAATCGCAAGTACGCGAATTTTAAGAGACCATCGATCTCCCAAATCGTTATGCCGCGCAGATGTTCGTTTTTGTGTCTTAGCGGTAGTTGTAAGGACATTCGGCTCATATGAGCTTTAAAGGCCAAGTCAGGCAGAGAAACATTTGGATACCAACAATTTAAGTGAGACCACGTTGCCGCAATCCTCATCGGGCGCGGCTGATTCCGAAAACCCCCAACCGGGCAAACGCAAGCGCCGCCGTCGGCGCAAAACCGCTGGGACGGCAGCTCCCGCAATGAGAACCGGCGAGACCCGCCCGGCGGGGGACGCCGAAGCCTCCGATTCGCGCGGACCTGAATTTCAGGACAGGGAGGAGAGCGAGGGCCAGCCCGGGGGTGGAGGCAAGCGCCGCAAGCGGAACCGCCGCAAAAAGAACAAACAAGCGGCGCCGCAGCAGCCCAGCCAACCAGCGGTGGCCCCGCAGCCGCAAGCGCGGCCAGCGGAGCAGCCAGTATTCGTCCGTCGCCAGAACAACGGTGGACAGAACGGCGGCGGCAACGGATACCAGGCGCAAAAAGGCAGCAACAACGGTGGAGGCGGCGGACGCCGCAACCGGCAACAGCGCCGTGGCGGCGCCCAGGCGTTTGTTGGTCCCATGGACCACATGTATCGCGGCTCCGACAATCTTGCGGATTCCACTATTGGCGTGAACGGCAACTATCGCCAGCCTATGCGCAACCATAATTCGAATCTCAACGTGAACGGCAACATTGCCAGTTATGCGGAAACCGTTTCAGTGCCGATCCCTGAAGATGCGCCGGTGCGCGTATTCTGCTTCATCGATGATTTGTTCTTCCACGCGAAGATCCGCGAGACTGCGAAGCTGGTTGGCATCAAAGTTGAGTTCGTAAAGAACGAGAAAGAGCAGATCGAGCGGGTACTTGCCGTTGCGAAGGAAAATCCCGTGCTGGTGGTGGTGGATCTTAACAATCTGTCTGCCAAGCCGATCCCGCTGATCAAAAAGCTTCGCCCCAAGCTCAGCAAGGGCAGCTCTCTGGTCGGGTTTGTCTCCCACGTTCAGGGTGAACTCAAGATGGAAGCGCAGGAGGCCGGATGCGATGTCGTGATGCCGCGCTCCGCGTTCTCTTCCAACCTGGGCAACATTCTTCGGCGCTATCTCGACGAAGAGGGCGAAGAGCCCAACTTCAATACTGACGGCGCTATTGGCTACTGATCTGTTGCCGTGATTCGGCTGGTGGTTGGAGGAATCACGGCGCAGCTAATTGCGGATAAGCTTTCGCCAGCGACGGTGGAGCGGCAACGGTTACTCCGTCGATCAGGCTCTTTAATTCGAGCGCATTGGCGGCAGATTGTCCATTGGGATGATTGTTGGCAATCACAAATGTCTTCTCAGCGCTGGCCCTGATGGTTTCGATGCGCTGCTTCCATTCGAGCAGCTGCTCTCGCGTGTGCAGGTAATCCGTCAGATTGGCATCTTTATCCGGTCCCAACCAGGGAGAGTAGCTATTGGCATAGAGTCGCACGTATGCGATTTTCGCGGTCACGTGGGTGGTGCCTCGCAGTGACTGGTCGATGTTCGGCTGATCGATATTGCAGAATGCAACGCCAGCTTCAGTAAATGTCCTGAGCACAGCAGGCTCATTCCAGGATTCGTTTCGCACCTCCACTGCGAGCGGATACACGCGAAACCGTTCAATGAGCCGGGCCAGATACTCGCGGCTGAGCGCCGTATTCTGAAACGTGGCGGGGAACTGCATCAGCAGCGCGCCGAGGCGGCGATTATTGCCGAGTACGTCGAGCCCCACTTTCGCGGCGTGTTCCGTGTAGTCGAGGCGGCCTTTCCCCAACTCTGGATCCAGATTAGTGGAAGATGCGACGGCATTCGCGATGGTGGTGGAAGAAGCATGGGTAAAGTTCTTGTTGAGCTTGGCGGTAAACAGAAAAGCAGGGTTAACCGCGGAAACGAGATCACACCATAGCTGCGCGCTGTTGGCACGGATGTGCCCGTAAAACGACGCGTTGATTTCGCAGCAATCATAGAACTGCGCGTAATACGTGAGCGGATGGAGCTTGCGCTTCTTGAGGTCGGCGGGATAGACGATGCCCTCCCAGTCTTTGAATGAAAAGCCCGCTGTCCCCACCAATACTCTTCCCATCGGAATCCTTTGGCTGCAAAAGATTTCAGCGGCCGATCCGCTGTCAATCCACAGATAACTTTGGATCAAGCGTCGCCGCGAGGCATCTCACATGCGTTGCGGACAGTCTATACGAATGACGCCATGGTTCGAGTGATTCTAAAGCGAGATTGCCTGCCGTCTAAACCTGCAAAGAGAGAGAACACATGAGCAAAAAGGTTGCGGATGTCCTGGTCGAGCGCCTGATAAGTTGGGGAATTGACACCATTTTTGGATTTCCCGGAGACGGTATTGATGGGCTTTTTGAGGCCCTGCGCACTCATCAGGAGAAGCTGCATTTCATTCAGGTGAGGCACGAAGAGGCGGCGGCTTTTGCCGCCTGCGGATACGCCAAATACACCGGCCGTCTGGGCGTGTGCATGGCCACCTCCGGCC
>JBDTLH010000305.1:0-6091 GCA_039934875.1 Acidobacteriaceae bacterium
CTGATGTGTTGAAAGACGGGGATGAAGTCGAGGGTGCCCCAATGCTGGATGATGAGGAACATGCCGAGCAGGAAGGCGAAGTCTCCGACGCGGTTGACGATGAAGGCTTTCTTGCCGGCGTCGGCGGCGGACTGTTTTTTGAAGAAGAAGCCGATCAGGAGATAGGAGGCGAGGCCGACGCCCTCCCAGCCGGAGAACATGAGCAGGTAGCTGTCCGCCAGCACCAGCATCAGCATGAAGAAGAGGAAGAGGTTGAAGTAGGAGAAGAAGCGGTAGTATCCGGCATCGTCCGCCATGTATCCGACGGAGTAGATGTGGATGAGCAGGCCGACTCCGGTGACCACCAGCAGCATGACGGTCGATAGCTGGTCGAGGGCGAAGCCGAAGTTGGTCTGGAAGCCGGTGATGGCGATCCATGCGCCGTGGATCTCGTTGTAGGGATAGGCGGCGGCATTCGCGCCGAAGAAGTGGGAGATTACCCACAGCGCCATGGCGAAGGCGAGGGCAGGGAAGAGCAGCGCTATGGAGGCGACGGTGCGCTTGGAGAAGTGCTTCCCGAAGAAGCCGTTGATGGCGGCGCCGATGAGCGGCAACACGGGGATCAGCCAGAGATTGAGATGGGGTGCGCTGTTCATAATTTGAGCAGGTTGACCTGGTCCACGTTGAGCGTCTCGCGGGTGCGGAAGACGGAGATGATGATGGCGAGTCCGACAGCGGCTTCGGCGGCGGCGACCACCATGACGAAGAAGACGAAGACCTGTCCGGAGATGGCTTTGTGCATGTGGGCGAAGGTGACGAATGAGAGATTGACGGCGTTGAGCATCAGCTCGATGGACATGAAGATGGTGATGATGTTGCGCTTGAGCACGAAGGCGAGAACGCCAATGGCAAAGAGCAGAGCGCTGAGGATGAGATAAAGCGATGCAGGTACCATGCTACGGGTGCTCCCTTCGGGCGGTAACCACAGCGCCCATGATGGCGATCAGCAGCAGGACGGAGGTGACTTCAAAGGGCAGCAGAAAGTCGGTGAAGAGGCTGGCGGCAAGCTCTTTGGTGGTGGTGTGATATTGGTTGAGGGCAATTCCGCCGTGCGTGTGCAGCAGCGTCCAGACGATCAGGGCGGCAACGGCGATCACGCCGGGAATTCCCAGCGCCATGGCAATTTTGCTCTTGCTAATCCCCGGATCTTCCTCTCGCACGTTCAACAGCATGATGACGAATACGAAGAGCACCATGATGGCCCCGGCATAGACGATCACCTGCACGGCGGCGATAAATTGCGCGCCCAGCAATAGATAGAGGACGGCGAGCGATCCCATGACGACGATCAGCGATAGCGCGCTGTTGATGGGATGGCGCTGCACCAGCAGGCTGATTGCGCCTCCGAGGCAGAGCAGGGCGAAGATTGCGAATAGGAGAATGTGGAGCATAGTGGCTTATTGCTGCTAGCTTCTGGCTGCTAGCTTTTCTAGTGTCATTTGCATTTCCAATTCCAGTTGGAAGCGGCCAGCGGCCAGTTATCCCATGATTGTCATGATCAGCGAGGTGATCACGATGTTGGCGATGGCGAGGGGAAGCAGAAACTTCCAGCCGAAATCCATCAGTTGGTCATAGCGGAAGCGGGGCAGCGTGCCGCGAATCCAGATGTATAAAAAGATGAAGAAGAGGACCTTGACAAAGAACCAGAATACGCCCCAGACGGCGGCGAGGTTTGGATTCGACGGCATTCCGAGGCTGCCGAACGGGCTGTTCCATCCGCCGAAGAAGAGGATAGTGGCGAGGCAGGCGACGGTGACCATGTTCGCGTACTCGGCGACGAAGAACATGGCGAATTTCATGGCGGAATATTCGGTGTGGTAGCCGGCGACGAGTTCGGTTTCCGCCTCGGGAAGATCGAAGGGGATGCGGTTGGTCTCCGCGTACGCCGCCATCAGGTAGATGAAGAAGGCGACGAATTGAAAGCCGCCGCCCAGGACGTTCCAGTGCCAGAACCAGCCCTGTTGATGGTTGACGATCTCGCGCAGGCTGAGGGAGCCGGAGAGCATCAGCACTCCGACCAGCGAGAGGCCGAGCGCGAGTTCATAGCTGACCATCTGCGCGGTGGCGCGCAGGGAGCCGAGCAGCGCGTATTTTGAGTTCGACGACCATCCGGAGAGCGCGATGCCGTAAACCCCGACCGAGGTTAGGCCGAGGATGATGAGCAGGCCGATGTTGATGTCCTGCGCGTGGCCGTTCTGCCAAATGCCGGTGACCTGCAGGGGAATGATGTAGCTGCCGATGTGGACGCATTCGCCGAAGGGAATGACCGCGATGGAGCAGAGGGAGAAGACGAGGGCAATCATGGGGGCGGCAACGTACCAGAATTTGTTTACGTTGTCCGGCATGATGTCTTCTTTGAGGATGAACTTGATGCCATCGGCCAGCGGTTGCAGCAGGCCGAAGGGGCCGACGCGGGTGGGTCCCCAGCGGTTCTGGATGCGTCCGACTACCTTGCGCTCCAGCCAAACGATGTAGGCACATGCGGTCAGGATGATGAACAGCATGATGACGACTTTGATGAGGCTGATGATGAGGAAAGGGATAGTGTTCATTAGTCCGCCATCACCTCGGACTCGACCGGCGCCTTGCGGTCGTTTTCGATAACGGAGTTCAGTATTTTGGAATAGCGGCCCAGTGTTCCGGAGGTGAAGAGGATGTCGTTGGCCGGCGCGATCGCATAGGGATCGCCGGTCATTGTCATTGCGCCTACGCCTTCGCCGACGGCATCGGTGTGGGTATCGGAGCCGCCGAAGAGGTTGAGGCGGGAGATGTTTTGATATCCGGGGACCAGGCGCTGGATTTCGTCAAGCATCGCCGAAGCGTCGAAGGGGCTGAGCTTCGGTTCGATGTTCTTGTTGGCGAGCCAGACGCGATGGCGGTCGGCCTCGCCGGATTGAGCGCCGCGGGCCTGTCCGGTGTCGGCGCGCTGTGCCTTGCCAAAGGGCACAAGTTTGCGGATGTCCGCGCCCATGCGATCGGCGATGCGCACGATCATTTCAAAGTCGGTGCGGACGCCGCTGACGTCGCCGGCTTTTTTCAGCATCTGCAGATCGCCGTAAGTGTTGGTGAAGGTACCGGACTTTTCGTAGGCGTTGGCGGCGGGAAGCACAACCTCCGCCAGCGCGGCGGTTTCGGTGAGGAACATATCCTGTGCCACGACGAAGGTGTCTTGCAGCGCAATGGGATCGACGGGATAGTCGGAGACGGGATTGGAGCCGATGATGTAAAGCGCTCCTAGTTTGCCGTTTTTGGCGGCGGCAAACATGGAGCAGATGTCGAGCCCGGGGGCGGAGGGGAGAGAGGCGTATTCGTCGGATATGGCAGCGGGGCCGGCCACAGGCATATAGCCGGGGAGCAGATCCGGGTAGAGGCCCATGTCGGCTGCGCCGCGCGAGTTGGCGTAATCGCCCAGGCAGATGAATTTTGCGGAGGGATGCTGAAGTCCCCACTCGACCAGATCACGGACGGCTTGGCCGCGCAGCTCGGAGCCGAAGATGATGATGAGTTCGGGCTCATTGGCCAGGGAATCGCGCAACTTGGTCCAGGTATCGTCGGTGGCCGTGTGTTTGCCGGCGAGGAAGCTGACGAATTCAGTTTCGGCTTCGACATTGGCGAACAATGTCGCCTGGCGCTTGAGCTTGATCTCCCGCGAGTTGACGATGTAAAGCTTGCCGCCATTGATGCGGACGTTGGTGCGCAGGTTCCAGGCAAGCAGGGGATGCTGTTGCGTGGGATCGTTGCCAATCAGCAGTACCGCCTTGGCCTGTATCGTCTCTTTGAGCGTCGCAGTTTTTCCGTTGGTGCCATGCAAAGCTGCGGCAAACGCGGGAAAATCCGCGGTGCGGTGGTGGTCGATGTTGTTGGTTTGGAGAACGGTGCGGGCGAATTTCTGCAACAGATAATTTTCTTCGTTGCTGGTGCGATTGGAACCGATCACGCCGATGGCAGAGCCGCCCTGGGTCTCACGCACGTTCTTCAGCCGGTTGGCGATATGTTCAAACGCCTGCTCCCAACTGGTGGGAACGAGTCTTCCGCCCTGGCGAATGAGGGGCTGTTTGATGCGCTCCGGATTGTCGGCAAAATCGAAGGCGTAGCGGCCTTTGATGCAGAGGAAGTCGCCGTTGATACCGCTCTTGTCGCGATTGTCGCCGCGCACGATCTCCATGCCGGCATCTGCGCGGCGCACGCCCAGGGTGGTCTTGCAACCGTCTCCGCAGTGGGTGCAGATGGTGCCAATGTGGTTCATCTCCCAGGGGCGGGTCTTGTAGCGATATGCTCCTGAGGTCAATGCGCCTACGGGGCAGATGTCGATGCACATGCCGCACTCTTCACATTCCAGGTGGTCCTCTTTATTGGGTGCGATCAGAGAACTGACGCCGCGGTTCTGGATGCCCAGGGCCCATACATCCATGCCTTCGCCGCAAACCCGCACACAGCGGTAGCACAGGATGCAGCGAGGGCGGTCGAAATAGACTACCGGCGACCACTGCTGCTCCTCTTTATGTCCCTTGCTCTCCATGTAGCGGGAATCGGCCGCACCGTAAGTGAAGGTCATGTCCTGCAGTTCGCACTCGCCGCCCGCATCGCAAACTGGGCAGTCGAGGGGATGGTTGCCGAGCACCAGTTCGAGCATGGACTTGCGCGCCTGCGTGACCTCTTCCGATTCCGAGGTGACCACCATGCCATCGGTGATCGGGACGGTGCAGGCGGTCTGCAGCTTGGGCATCTTTTCGATGCGCACCAGGCACATGCGGCAGGCGGCTTGCAGAGAAAGTCCGGGGTAGTAACAGAACGCAGGAATTTCAATGCCTGCATTCTTACAGGCCTCAATCAGCAGCTTCCCCGCAGGTGCGGTGATCTTTTTGCCGTCAACGGTAATCGTTATATCAGCCATGTAATTGTCGAATTGTCGAATTGTTGGATTGTCGAATTGCAGTCTCGTTCATTTCGACAATTTGACGATTCGACAATTTGCAAATCCTCTCTCACGCTGTCACTAATACTTCCTGCCGCTCAAACGGACACGGTTTTCCATCCAGGTGGTCTTCAAATTCGCTTCGCCATTTTTCCACGATGGAGATGGTGGGGATTGCCGCTGCGTCTCCCAAAGGACAGAAGGTGCGGCCTAACATATTTTGCGCGAGGTAGCGGATATTATCGATGTCTTTCTTCATGCCCGCGCCGGCATGGAAGCGGGTCAGGGTCTTTTTCAGCCAATCGGTGCCTTCGCGGCAGGGGATACACCATCCGCAACTCTCATGCTGATAGAACTTCATCACCCGCAACGCAAATTTAACCATACAGGTTTGATCGTCCAATATAACAACACCGCCGGAGCCGAGAAAGCCGCCGGTCTTGGCGAAGGAATCGAAGTCGCAGTTGATGTTCTCCGCCTCTTCCGGGGTGAGCAGGTAGGTGGAAGAGCCGCCGGGAACGACGGCCTTGAGCTTGCGTCCATTGGGGATGCCACCGCCGACATCGTAGATCAGCTTCTTCATGGGATAGCCCATCGGCATCTCGTAGATGCCGGGCTTGTTGATGTGTCCGGAGAGGCAGAAGAGGCGGGTGCCGCCGTTGCGCTCGGGCCCGTAGCTGGCGTATTTCGCGCCGCCCATCATTAGAATGTGCGGAACGCTGGCGAGGGTCTCTACGTTGTTGATGACGGTGGGGCCGCCGTAAAGTCCAACGACGGCGGGGAAGGGAGGGCGGATGCGCGGGATGCCGCGCTTGCCTTCGAGCGATTCCATAAGCGCCGACTCTTCGCCGACTTCGTATGCGCCCGCTCCGGTGTGGGTGAGAATGTCAAATTGCTTGCCGCTGCCGAAGATGTTATTTCCCAGAAAGCCGCGTGCATAGGCGTCGGCGACCGCCTTCTCCATGATTTCGAGTAAGTAGCGGTACTCGCCGCGCAGGTAGATGAAGCCCAGCTTTGCGCCGACGGCGAGGCCGGCGATGATCACGCCTTCGATGATCGAATGGGGATCGTATTCGACGATCAGCCGGTCTTTGCAGGTTCCCGGCTCGGATTCGTCGCCGTTGACAAGAATATATT
>JBDTLH010000306.1:0-5985 GCA_039934875.1 Acidobacteriaceae bacterium
TCAACCACTATGACGTGAACAACGGAGGCGCATGAAGCGCAGCACATCTGTCATCAAGCAACGTGCATCTGTCATCCTGAGCGCAGCGAAGGACCTCGGGTCTCCTCCGCGGGCCCCGGTGCGCCCCATCCTTCGCGCGCGCTCTTTGCATGCCAAAGGTATGCTGCTATTCGTTCTCATCCTCACACTCCCCCTCTTCGCCGCCGATCTCCGCGTTCCCCCGCAAATCACCGCCGGCAAAAGCGCCACCATCGGCGTCACAGGATCGGGCACTCTCTACATCTCCGGCCCCGGCTTCGCCGCCAAGCACGAGGTCAGTGACGGCAACTTCGAACTCCAACCCGAAGAGACACGCGCGGCCGGACGCTATCTCGCCATCTTGAAATCCCGGGACGGTATAGTTACCAGAGACTTCACCATCGTTCCCGATGAGACGGTCAAATTGATCTTTCAGGCGCGCCCCTCGCGTGTTCCGGTCGCGCGGCAGAAAGTAATCAGCGGTTCCGCCTTTGTCTTCGACCAGTTCGACAATCTCATTACCAAACCCACGCCGGTGAACTTTCAGTTAACGGTGAACGGCGCGACCACCCTCAATAAGAATGTGACCAGCAAAGACGGCATCGCCTGGACTCAGACCAACTCCAGCCCCCGCGCGGGCGCCGCTCAATTCATCGCCTCCATAGGCGCTGACAGCGTGCGCCGCGTGGTTCAGCAGGTTGCGTCCGATCCCTGCGGGCTGAAGATGCACGCCCAGTTGGTCGGTGATCAGCTAGTGGTTGAGACCGACCCGGTGCGCGATTGTTCAGGAAATCGCGTTCCTGACGGCACCATCGTCACCTTCACCGCGCAAGAAGCCAACGGCACCCGCGACCAGGTGGATGCGCGCGTCAAGAAGGGCATCGCACGGGCCACCCTGCCTAGCATGGACGCTGGAGTGATCACGGTCGCTTCGGGAGTCACGCTTGGCAATCAGGTGCGTATCGGGGCCGCTGAATGAGCCTGAAACTCGCCGCCATGTTCAACGAAGAAAAAAAAGACGGTAGAGTGCGGGCAGGCTCTCAGCCTGCCGCTTACCACGCCGGTGCCGCAAAACCAACCCTCCACAAGATCATCTTCCTCCTGGGCCTCGCTCTCGTCCTCTCCGCAGCACCGCTCCTCCTCCACGCCTTCGCCGATAACTCAGCCCCGCCGCCGGCCATCACCATCAACACCTCTGCCGCGCAACCCCGCCCGCTTGAGGACGCCACCACCCAATCGGTTGCGCGCGTTTACAGCCAGGCTTGGACCGACCTCGACCGCGCTCTCACCCGGAACGACGCTTCGGCGCTCAACGCCGCCTTCGTCGGCTTCGCGAACGCACGCTATGCCGCACAAATCAAGCAGCAGCTCAAGGCGGGGATGACCGTGCACCTCATCGCACACTCGCATAACGCCTCCGCCGTCTTCTACGGCATCGAAGGGGCGTCGCTGGAGATTCGCGACGACGTTCAACTGGAGCGTCAGGTGCTCGCCAAAGGCAAGATCATCGCCAGCGAAACCAAAACCATTCCCTTCGTGGCCATCCTCACCGTCGTCGATAACGGATGGAAGGTGCGCGTGCTCGAAGAGGCCCAGCAGTAACGGACCGCCTAACCGCGCGGCAGTGCGCCTCTGATCACCTCAAGTGCGGCTCGAGTATCCGCGACTTCCACGATCAGCTCGTCGTACTGATCGTCTCTCAACTCGATCACAATCGTATTCTCTGGATTATGAACGTCCCAGAAAACCCGCCTGCCATCCTGATAGAAGCTGCCGGCGGTGATCACCCCGGGGAAGTTCGTCCCAAGCATTTTGAGCCCATGCCACCATCCACGAGCGATCTCGGGATCAGCCCGAACGCCCGCGATGTGCCGCAGCGGAATCTCGAGCGAGCTCTTCAACGCCCAAAGCTTATCCGCCCCTTCTACGCGCAGAACCAATGGGTCGCCGGAGATAGATAATTCCACCATTGATATACGAATCTAAACTGCGGCCGGATCCTTAGCAAATAGCTACGCTGCCCTGGGCTTAGAACCAGTGCGTCTTCCCCCGGCCTGGGCGTCATCGCGCCTGCTCACCACCTTCTTCTGCCGCTGATCTTCTTCCTCCTGCCCGTGCGCGGTGATGCCCTGGGCGTCGGGCGCGCCTCCCCGCTTTTCGGCGGCGCCATGATTGCTCCGCGTCAGCGGATTGCTCTGCTTCGGTGACGGTTCGTGGGTGCTGGTCTTCGAGTTCGTATCGTGCTTCCTTTGCACGGTCGTCTTCAGCGGACCACGATTGCCCGCCGTCTGCGCCTGCGCTTCGAGCTCGAGGTCTGCCTGCTCGCGCTCCCCTTCGCGTTGCGGGACCGTACCCTTCACATAAGCCGAATCGGTGGGACGCCGCCCCGTATTCGCGACCGTCTCCGCCTCCCATGATGCCGGCGCAGCGCTCTGCTCCGCCGCTCGACCTGTTTTGTCCGGCAATTTCCCTTCGCTGTTGGATTTCATAACATTCCTCCGTATGGAACTATGACACCCAATCGCCCGCAGAGGTTTCCCCGTGGGATCTCGTCACCCGCCGAGCCGAAAGTCGAGGCCTGAACCGCGCAACTACTCCCCTGTAAACTGGTCAGTGACCTTGCCCCACATCGGACGCCCGCAAATCTTTGCCGCGCTCCTGCTGCTGTTGTTCTTCTTTCAAGGGCTTTGGCTGCTCAACAACAAGCCCGCCGCTCCCCAGGACTACTCGCGGCTCGATTGCGGGCGCTCGCTGCTGCACATTTATCCGCAGGGCACATGCCAGTCGGACGATTCGCCGCTTGCCGCCTCTGCCGCCGCCGCACCGTTCTTCGTCATGCGCAGCATCGGAGTCGGCGAAGCCAAAACCAAGACCAGTGCACTCAGCGAGTGGGACCTCTTCCGCTTCGCACCCTGGACCACCTCCGCCTCTCGCCTGCCGTTTCTGTTCTTCGGCGTCTGGCTGGGCGGCGGTTTGTGGTGGGTGGCAAAACGCCTCTTCGGCGCCGCCGGAGGCATCGTTGCCCTCGCCCTCTACTGCACCTCGCCGCTGCTGATCTCCGCAGCCAGCATTATCTCGCCTGAGATCATCGCCGCCTGGGGCTTTTTCGGGGCCATCTACACCGCCATCGGCATCGGACACACCCTGCTCGCTCCCGTGCGCGAATGGCGTCTGCGTATCCTCTTGCTCGGTGCTGCCCTCGGACTTACCGCCGCCGCAGTCCCCGTCGCCGCGCTCGTCGCCTTCGCCTTCTGCGTCTTTTTTGTGCTCTATCTCGCCCCCGGCAGGCGCTGGCACGCGCTCGCGGTGCTGATCGCATCCTCGCTGTTCGCCATCATCATCGCCCTGCTATGCGCCGGCCCACGCTGGCAATTGCTGATCGCATCCTCGCCCAGGCTCTCCGCCGCCTGGATACTGCGCTTCTTCTCGCAGGCCCACAACATCCCCCTTTATTCCCTGGCCGCCGTCGCGTTGGCGACATTTCTGGGCTGGCGCCGGGCCCGTTACTTCGGCAACTGGACGCCCCTGCTCGTCGCCGCCGTCGCACCTTTCGTCGCAGTACGCTGGACCAGCCTGGAACCGCTGGTCTGGGCGTTGCCCTTCCTCTTCGTCTTCACCGGCGGCATCTTCGCCGATCTGTTCGAATCGAAGCTGCGCCGCCCCGCCGTCGTCATTGCCGTGCTCCTCATCGCCGCCCAGGGATGGCTAGGATGGAACACGCTGCAACGTTCGGTCGAGGTCCTCAAGACCGTCGGCGGCCATTAGATCAGCTTGCAGGAGCCAGCGGCCAACAGCGTCATCGTTCTTCCGCAAAGAAGTCTTCGATCTCGTCCAGCGTCGTCACGCGATGATAATTCGGCAGGCTATCGAAAAAGACTCTACCGTAATGCTGGCGCAGGATGCGGTTATCGAGCAGCACCAGCAGCCCGCGATCATCGAGCGAACGGATCAGCCGCCCAAAGCCCTGCTTCAGCGTGAGCACCGCCTCCGGCACCTGGTATTGCAGGAACGCATTCTGATTCTCGGCCTTGAGCGCATTGATCCTCGCCTCCACAATCGGATCGTTCGGCACCGCAAACGGCAGCTTGTCGATAATCACACAACTGAGTTGCTCGCCCTGCACGTCCACGCCCTGCCAGAATGACGATGTCGCGAACAGTACCGCGTTCTCCGCCTCGCGGAACTGTTCAAGCAGCGCCGTCTTGGGCGCGCTGCCCTGCAGTAATAGTTCGTAAGGAAGCTCTGCCAACAGCCGTTCATACATCCGCTGCATCTGCGCGTAGCTGGTAAACAGGCAGAAGGCGCGCCCGCATGTGAGCTTCAGAATGTCGCGCACCCGGTCGGCGGCACGCGCGAGGAATTCAGGCGAGCGCGCATCCGGCAAATCCGCCGGCACGTACAACAACGCCTGACGGGGATAATCGAAGTGCGAGGGAATCACCGCCTCGCGCGCATTCTCAATCCCCAGCCTGCCAGTCACATAATCGAGCGTGTTTGAAACCGCCATGGTCGCCGACGTGAGCACGATCGACGAGAAGCGCGAGAACAACGTCCGCCGCAGTATCTCCGAGACGTCAATCCGCGTCGCCTGCAAAAAGACGTTAAAACGTCCGGCCGT
Organism: Acidobacteriaceae bacterium; assembly: GCA_039934875.1. Lineage (GTDB taxonomy): Bacteria > Acidobacteriota > Terriglobia > Terriglobales > Acidobacteriaceae > JBDTLH01. The sequence goes on from JBDTLH010000306.1 coordinate 4,637, forward strand.
CTTGCCCCGAAAAGCGCGCCGCTCGATCCAAAAGACGGTATTGCGGTCTTCGTTCTCCATGCAGAACTCGAGCGCGGCGGCAAGCTCGTGCGTGCGCCGCAGAAACGTCAGCGCCTCATCGGGCTTCTCCGGCAGCTTGCTTAACTCCGCTGCCACCCGCCCGATCGCATTGCTAAGTCCGATGTAGTGGTCTCCATCGGTTTCGAGAAAGCGGCCCCGGAAGCGAAATGCGAAGCGTCCATTGCCCGGCGGCAGAGACGCAAAAAAACGCGCCGAATTATCCAGCAAACTCCCTAACGCCGCAAACAGCGTGGGGGAAAACTTGCGCTTGGCTTTGAGCGTGTTCTGAATATCGCGGCACAGCTCCTCGATCCGCAGATTGCTGACCTGCACTCCGAAATAGCTTCCCGCCACGTCCTCAAGCTCATGCGCCTCGTCGAAGATCACCACCGTGGCATCGGGCAGTACCCCTGAATCCGGCGGCGCCTGGCCATCTTCGGACCGCGATGCCGCCTCGGCTTTGATCGCAAGATCGGCAAAGAACAGATGATGGTTGACGATCACCAGATCGCTCTCCATCGCTTTGCGCCGCATCTCCGTGATAAAACAGCGCTCCCATTGCGGACATTTCTGTCCCGTGCAGTTATCGGCGCGCGCGTCGATCTTGTGCCAGAGCTGCGAGGCCTCGGGCAAAAACGCGAGCTCCGCGCGGTCACCCGTCTCCGTTGTCTTCTCCCAAGCAGTGATCTTCTCGTATTGCTCCACTTCGGCGAGCTCGGATAAAACCGGCTGCTCCGCCAGCGTGTAGAGCTTCTCCCGGCAGAGATAGTTCGCGCGTCCCTTCATGTAAGCCACCTTGAGCACCCCGCGCTGCTGGAACAACGCGTCCTCCAGCAGCGGAACATCTTTATAGAAAAGCTGCTCCTGCAGGTTCTTCGTCCCCGTGGATACGATGACACGCTTCCCGCTGCGCAACGCCGGCAGTAGATACGCCAGCGTCTTGCCGGTCCCGGTGCCCGCTTCGACGATCAGGTGGCGCCGCTCCCTAAGCGCCCGCTCCACGGACTCCGCCATCTCCAGCTGCCCGCGGCGGAATTCAAAGTTAGGGAAACGCTCGCTCAATATCCCGCCCGCGGCGACGAACTGATGCAGCGTGGGATAAGATATCGCCGCGGCTTGGGGAGTAGAAGACAATGTGGAATTGTGGCATTTGTAATCCGGTAAAGTGATTTTCACTTCACCCATTGCCCGATCACAAATTACCCCTTCTCTATAATAATGATGGGCCCCCATATTGCCTAAAAACGAATACAGCCAGCAGCAAACCAGCGTCTCCATGCCGACCCTCG
>JBDTLH010000307.1:0-3308 GCA_039934875.1 Acidobacteriaceae bacterium
GTTCGCCGTCAGGTTCGGGGGCGTGGCCGCCGAAGAGAACGTCACGGTAGTCATGCACGCTTGCGACGGGGATGCCGTGGTCGCGGAGCAGGGAATCGGAGTATCCGCGGGCGGCTCCCCAGAAGGGATCGAAGACCACCTTGATGCCGGATATTTTGATGGCGTTTAGATCAATCAACTCGGCGAGGCGTTGGAGGTAGGCGCACTTGATCTCGATGGGATGAGTGGGCGCGGAGTCGGCCTGATTGGGAGCGGCGGGAATTTCTCTGCCTCCCAGGGCAGTGATCTCGGCTTCGATCTGCCGGGTGACTTCGGGGAGGGCGGGTGCGCCATCGGGGGTTGAAAACTTGATGCCGTTATATTGCGGAGGATTGTGGGAAGCAGTGAAATTGATCGCCCCGTCCGCGCGGGCGCGATGCACCTCGAAAGAAATAGCAGGCGTGGGCGCGGGATTGGTGATGACCATCGCCTCGATATCGTGGGCGGTGATGATGGCGGTAGCGGTCTCGACCAGGACTTCGCCGAGAAAGCGCGGATCGCGTCCGATGATAAGTCTAGCGCGGCGGTCGAGCTTCCGTTGACTGCTAACGTAGCGGGCGATGCCGGTGACGGCGCGGCGCACGTTGCCGAGGGTGAATTCGTCTGCGATGACGGCGCGCCATCCGGAGGTGCCAAATTTGATTGGGGTGGGCATGAAATGAATATGATGCAGGTTGTCCAGGACTAGAGTCACCGCGCGGACAAGAAGCAACCACAGAGGACGCGAAGGTTGCACGAAGTAGGGAAGGAGAAAACAGTACACCAGTCAGTGCGTCTCCGGCTCCGGCGTGTTATTTGCGCTAGAAATTGGGACTACTCCCCCTGCGTGCATCCGGAAAAATCGTCCGCCGTCTTGGTTTTTCCCCTCCGTGTTCCTCCGTGTGTCCTTCGTGTCCTTTGTGGTTGCATTGAGGCTCACGTAAAATAGAGGTATGAAGTTTGGTGTAGTGGTATTTCCCGGTTCCAACTGCGACCACGATGCCTTTCATGTGGTGGAGGCGATTGCCAAGCAGCCGGTCATCTTTCTTTGGCATGACACGCGCGAGTTGCAGGGTTGCGACGCGATTATCATTCCCGGTGGGTTTGCCTATGGTGATTACCTGCGCACGGGAGCGATTGCGAAGTTCTCTCCGGTAATGGAGGAAGTCAGCCGGTTTGCCGAACGCGGCGGACTGGTGCTGGGCATCTGCAATGGCTTTCAAATATTGTGCGAGGCGGGGCTGCTGCCGGGCGCGCTGATGCGCAATGCCGGCCTCAAATATATTTGCAAGCCGGTCCATCTGCGGGTAGAGAGCACAGCTTCTCCGTTCACCAGCGAGTACAGCCAGTGTGAGGTGTTGCAGATTCCCGTCGGGCATGCGGATGGAAACTATGTTTGCGATGAAGAGACGCTCAAGACCTTGCAACGGAACGAGCGGATCCTGTTTCGTTACTGTGATGAGCAGGGTAACGTGACTGCGGCAGCGAATCCCAATGGGTCGCTGGATAACATCGCCGGTATCTGCAATGAGGGGCGCAATGTGATGGGGATGATGCCGCATCCCGATCGTTCGAGCGAGGAGATGCTGGGATCGGCGGACGGATACAAGGTATTTCAGAGCATGGTGGCGGCGCTGGTGCGGTAGGGCAGCGGCGCTTGGTGGAAATGGTCGAGCATAATCGCTGTCCGGATTTGGACGCTTATTTCTGTCGGTGGACAGTTCAGCCTTCGGAAGGGGAGATGCGGAATTTGCATGTCCCTTTGTTTTTATGAGCTTGCGAATAGCGCGGGATGGCGAGCGAAGTGCAATAGGAGCAGTAGCCGGTTTTCCTGTCGAGGCGGTTTTGCGGCAGAGCGCCATTGTCATTGGCATTATCTTGGGAGTGCCAGTGCGAAAGTCTCTCTCGGTCTACGCCGATAGGAAAACCGGTTAGCGAGAGTTGTGTGAGGCCGGAATGAGATCACTGTTGTCCGATGTGCCATATGCGCTGCGCCGGCTGCTGAGGTCGCCGGGATTCACCGCGACGGCGGTGCTGACGCTGGCGCTTGGGATTGGCGCGAATACGGTTGTCTATAGCGTCGTGCAGGCGGTGTTGCTGAACAGCTTCCCCTGGCCGGATGCGAGCCGGCTGTATGTGCTGTCGGGTCAAGACAGAAATGGACAGGAGTTCAGCGTCTCCTGGCCGGACTATGTGGATTTGCGGGCACAGCAGCACAGCTTTACCGATATGGCCGCCGATACCCTGGAACACTTCGAGTATTTTGACGGCGAGCATGCGACGTTGCCGCGGGGCTTGCGCACGACCGCTTCGTTTTTCAACACAGTAGGGGTGCAGCCGAGCATGGGACGCGCCTTTACCGCGCAAGAGGACAGTCCCGGCGGAGCACCGGTGATTGTGTTGGGCCATAAGTTTTGGCAGAACCAGTTGCACGGGAACCCGGCGGCGGTGGGTACCAGTCTAGTTCTGAGCGGAAAGCCTTACACCGTTGTCGGGATCATGCCGCCTGGATTTCAATTCATCTTCGGACATCCAGAAGATTTCTATGTACCGATGGGACCGATGGCCGCCGATCCTAAATTCAACAACCACCAGGCGCACGGAAGTATCCGGCCGCTGGCGCGGTTGAGGCCGGGCGTCTCCGCGACAGCCGCAGAGGCCGAGATGAGGGCGATCGCGGCGCGGCTGGAACAGGAGTATCCGGCGAGTGAAAAGGGCCATTCACTGGCAATGGAGCAGTTGACGGCGGCTTACTATGAGCAGTCGCGTTCGACGTTGTGGCTGCTCTCAATGGCGGTGGGATTGATCCTGCTGGTGGCGTGCGCGAATGTGAGTAATCTGTTGATCGCGCGCGGGGCGGAGCGGTCGCGGGAGTACGCCATCCGCAGCGCCATCGGCGCGGGAGCGTGGCGGATATTCAGCATGTCGCTCGCGGAGAGTTTGTGTCTGGCGTTGGCCGGAGGCGCCTGCGCGGTGCTGTTAGCGAAGCTGACGCTGCCGCTGCTGCTGCATCTTGCGCCCACCGACATCCCGAGGTTGAACCAGACGGCGGTGAGCTGGCCGGTGTTGGCGTTCACTTTTGGCATTTCGGCGGCGGTGGCGATTTTATGCGGGGCGTTGCCGGCGCTGGCTGGGATGAAGATTGGTCCGGAGCAGGCGCTGAAGACCTCGAACTTGCTGGCGTCCGGCGGACGGGGCAGGAACCGGCTGCGTTCGGCGCTGCTGATCGCCGGTGTGGCGCTGACAGTGGCATTGACGGCGGGAGCGGGGCTGCTGGTGCGCAGCTTGAA
>JBDTLH010000308.1:0-15413 GCA_039934875.1 Acidobacteriaceae bacterium
GGCAGGTGGTTGGAGGCGTTGAGCAGAATGTGCACGGGGATGTGCTGCCAGGTAAAGGCGACCACGGAGTGCGGGGTGGAGCGCAGGATTTCACTGGGAGCGAAGTGAAGGTCAGGGGCCGCGGCGGCGGTGAGCAGCAGGCGTCCGGGGCCGAGCGCGAGCGCTTGTTTCGCCGACTCGATATCGGCGGGGGAGCAGGGCGAGTCTCCGCCCGGGGAGCGATAGACGCCGCCGCTGGGGGTGACCACCAGTGTGCGATCAAACTCCGCGCCCGTCTGGTCCGCCTCGGGCCAGACCGTGTGAATCGTCTGGGCGATACGCTGATGGGCGAGGTCCATGGTAACGTGGTCGCGCTCGTAGGAGCGGATGAAGGGCTGCTGGCGATACGACTGCTCCATCAAATCGGTGTCTCCGATGACTTCCATTCTGATGGTGTGCAGAGCGGCGAGCCGATCGCTGCCGCCCATCGCGCTGAGGGCAAGCGCAACACACTGATGCACATCGGCGTTGGCGCATCCGGGGTTGGAGGGAAGGGCGTACGCGCTCGCGGCCAGCGCCAGCAGGACTATGATTTTCGACACCATGGGGGCTCCTGAGACACGCTTGGGACGTGGGGGAAGTGACTTGGACGGCGGGGCAGCGGTTTGGTTGCTCAGGACGGCTGATAAATAGGCCAGCCGTGTTGTTCGGCGATGGCGCGGAGATCAGGATTGGGGTTGATGACATAGGGCTGACAGGCGATTTGGAGCATCGCGAGGTCGTGGATGGAGTTGCCGAAGACGGCGTCGGGGCGTGGCAGTCCGGCTTGGGCCAGTGCTATAGCTTTAAGTTCGCCGGTAGGAACGGCGATTAGCTCTGAGGTGGCGATACCCTTTTCGCAAACCAGATCGACGCCGAGGACATGATGAGGCGCGATCCCGAAGGGGACCAGGCCCTGGCGCACCACGAGGTTATAGGTGGAAGAAACGGCCCAGAGATCGCAACCCTGCGCGCGCAGGCGATGGACCAGGTCGAGCATCACGGGAAAGAGGTTGGGCTCGATGTATTCTTTGGCGAAGCGGGCGATGGCGGCATTGATCGCGGCGAGGGGGAGTCCGGCGTGGCAGGAGACCATCTCGCCGCACATATCCACTTCGCTGACCTGGCCGTTGAGATAGAGGGCGTAGCGGCGGCGGAGCTGGGCGGCGGCGGCCGGGGGGAGGAGCCCCTGTGCGATCTCCCAATCCATGAATTCGGTGCCGGAGTTGTTGGCCCAAAGGGTGCCGTCGCAATCGAAGACGGCGACCGAAGGACGGCGGGAGAGCACGTGGTCGAGGAAGGCTTCGGTAGCGAGGGAGGCGTTGGCGATGAGCACGATTCAGGATAGCGCGTGCGCTGTTGCTAGTGGTTGTGGTTCTAGTGGTTGTGGTTGATGATCAGCAATTTCTTCGTCGTCCGGAGCGCACAGGCCACAACACTTCGGAAGCCATACCGGCTCGAAAGCCTCATCCCTTGAACTCATCCCCTCTCCCTCGTCGATACTCCTGCGGTGAAACGATCTCGGCCGGATTCCTGCCCGCGAACATATCCGCAAAGGTCCGTAGCATCTCGCCCTGCAGCGCGCTGTTCGATGCCAGCACCTCGTCACTCTCGATGCGGAACGGAGAGCCGTCGAAGCGCGTTACCGCCCCTCCCGCCTCGCGCACCAGCAGCACCCCCGCCGAGGTGTCCCAGGGATTCAGATTGAACTCCCAATACGCGTCATAGCGTCCGCATGCGACATACGCCAGGTCGAGCGCGGCAGACCCGGCCCGCCGCACTCCATGGGAGCGCATCGTAAACTCGTGGTAGAAGTGCACGTTCGGATTCAGGTGCCGCTTCTTGCTGGGGAAGCCGGTGGCGATCAGCGCCTCCGCTAGATGCGTCGTCTTGGAAACCTGCAGGGGCTTGCCGTTGAGCAGCGCTCCCGCGCCCTTTTCCGCCTGAAATAGTTCATCGCGCGTGGGATCGTAAAGCACCCCCGCCACCAGTTCGCCCTGGTATTCGACTCCAATGCTCACGCAAAACACGGGATAGCTGTGCGCGAAGTTGGTCGTCCCGTCCAGCGGATCGACGTACCACTTCCACTCGCTGCCGTGCGCGGTGCGCGTGCCCTCTTCGCCGATGATGTCGTGTTCCGGCCACTGCGCCTGCACCCGTTCGACGATCAGCTTTTCGCTGGCGCGGTCGGCAGCGGTTACCAGGTCTGCCCTGCCGCTGCCTTTATATTCCGTCTCCACGCCACGCGCGAAATACTCCATCAGCAATCCGCCCGCCTCGCGCGCAATGATCGCTATGGAATCTGCTAAGTGCACTAGTTCCGACTTCAGTGGCGCCGCGATTCCAGAACGGCGACTCGTTCGCTGAGGGCCGCAATCACGCGCATGCTGGTGAGTTCGGCTTGTGCTTTAGATTCAGCAACGGCCGATATAACCGCCTTAAACTGAGCGTCGAGTCGCTGGTCCATCGCGTCGAGTCGCTGGTCCAGAGCGTCGAACCGGACGTCCATCTGTTTTTCGAGCGAAGCCGAACGCACCTTCAGTTCGCGCACGTCTGGCGCGATTACGTCTTGCACCAACTGCTGAAGGCTCTGAAGTATGTTTTCGCTCATTTTCTAATGCTTCTCCTGCTTATAGTACCGTGAAATCCCCCAGCTCAATGATTCGGCGCTTCGGCGGACCATTGTCTTCGCCCGCGCAAGAGACGCCACTACCGCCGTCGCCCGTTATCGTCACAGATATACAGGATCTCCTGCTTGTAGATGAACAAGTTCGGCGCCCCCTCGCGCGTCAGCCGCACCATGTCCACGTCGTAATACTCGATCCAGCCGTGCAGCGATTCGCCGTCCATCATCTTCACCGTGACCGGCGTCTGCTTCTCCCGCAAGGCAGCGAGATACAGCGCCTCCATGCCGGTCTCTTCCGGCGGCGGCGTCCTCATCTTCTTCGAGAATGCCGGTGCAGTTCCGGTTCCGCTGGCATGAAACGTCATAGTGCTGCTTAGTCTATCGCGCCGCGCCCGCCACGTCACCTGCGGATTCGTCAGCCGGACGAATATCGTCGGCCTGCGGAGGAACGTGCAGGAACGGCCCGAAATCCTGCGCATACTTGGAGGGATGGAAATCGATCACCTCATACTCCGCTACTCCCGAAGTATTGTAGGGGTCCTTCGCGATCAACTGATCGACTTCAGCCCGCGACGCCAGGTTCGCGAGCAGCACTCCGCCCTTCTGGTCGGTGCGCCGCCCGGAGACGATCATCGTCCCCTCGGCATAAGCTCTGTCGAGATAGGCGCCGTGTGCGGCCTTCTGCTGGTCCACTTCGGCCAGCGGCTTGCGGTAATGAATCAAGATAATGTACATATCTGCTTTTAGATGCAGAGCTTGGCTGGCGAAGTCTCTCCATCGCAATAGAATTGTAGTCGCCGGTTGCCGCCTCCAGTCTCCAGTCACCAGTTGTCGACTGGCGACTGCTTCTAACGCTGGCGACTGGCTGGCGACTGCTTCTAACGCTGGCGACTGGCGACTGGCGACTGCTCTTAATGCGTGAAATATACCGTCCGGAAGTGCGCCGTCAAGCGCCCCGCCACTCCCACCAGCTTGACTTCGATGTGCCGGGAATCGGAGTCGGCATACTTCTTCTGCGGATAATACCCCAGCCGGTACTGCGTGCGCAGCTCGGCCGCGATCTGGGCAAACGCCTTCTCGATTTGCGCTATGTTCTTGGCGTAGAAATATCGCCCGCCGGTGTCCTCGGAGGCCTGTATCAGCGCGTGTTCGCCCCCGGTGTTCCGGCCTGCGTTCGATTCAATCGGCACCACGATGATGCTATAAACAATCGCCTCCGCCTCCAGCGCGGAGCGCAGCGCATCCTGATAACTGGTCTGGCTTGCGGTGTCGCCGCCATCCGTGATGAGCACCAGCACGCGGCGCCCCGGCTGTTTCTTGAGCGCTTCGCCGCCCAGATATAGCGCGTCGAAGAGAGCAGTGGCTTCACCATTTTTTATCTCCGCGATCTTGCGGTCGATTGCCTTGAGGTCGCCGGTGAAGGGCAGCACCTCATCCACCCCGGTGGAGATGGTGTAGAGCGCCAGCTTGTCGGTACCCGGTCGCACCGTCTCATCGGCAAACTTTTTTGCCGAAAGCAGCTCCAGCTTCAGGTTGGTGCGCGTGCTCATGGAGGTGTCGATGGCCAGCACAATGCTTAGCGGCAGCACGGTCTCTCGCTCGAAAATGGCGATTTTCTGCGGCACGCCATCTTCCAAGACCTCGAAGTTGTTTTTGCTGAGGTCCGCGACCGGCTTGCCCGTCTGCTCCGAATCTACTCCGGTAAAGACATTTACCAATCGCACGTCAGACCGAAAGGTCGGGACCTGCGCCTCCTGCGCCGCCATTGGCATCGCCGCCAGCAGCAGCGCAAGCAGGGGCGCAAGCGACCAGCGACCAGCGACCAGCGGCGTGTAACGGGCGACTGGCCGCTGGCGACTGGACGCTGCCAACCCATGACTCGTGACTCGTGACCAGCGATTCCGCGCTTCCCTGACCAGCGACTTCGAGACTTCGCGACCAGCAGCCAGCAGCCAGCCACTCGCAACCGACAACCGACAACCGGCAACTGCCTTTCTCACCCCCGCACCTCTTCCGGAAACGGCTCGCCATCCGCCCACACAGTGCCATCCACGAAGTGCTCTTTCTTCCAGATCGGGACTTGCTTCTTCAAGGTATCGATCAGCCAGCGGCACGCCTCGAACGCCGCGGCGCGATGTGCCGACGCGATCGCGATAAAAACGCTGGCTTGGCTGATCTCGATCCTGCCCAGCCGGTGATGAACGATCACTTCGCGCACGGAAAACCGCTCCAATGCCTGTTGGACGATGCGCTCCAGCTCCCGTTGCGCCATCTCTTCGTAGGACTCGTAATCGAGATAGAGGGTCTGGCGCCCGCGGGTATGATTGCGCACAATCCCCTCAAAGACGCAGATCGCGCCGTCATTTTTTTGGCGAATACGGTCCTGCAACTCTGCAACAGCAATCGGCGCATGCACCAGCCTGACTTCATAAGCCGTCGCACCCCCGCCGCCCCCGCTCACCGGAGGCAGCAGCGCCACCTCATCCCCATCATGCAATGGTGTCGAGAGCGGCGCAAACTCTCGATTGACTGCGAAGGCGATAGCCGCCAATAGCGCCTGATGCTGTGGCGCCTGCGCGCGATAGTGTGCGGCTACGGCCTCCACGGTTGCTCCGTCCGCCAAGACAAGGTGTTCCCGCCCTGCCCCATAGAAATCTTTTAGAACTCCGAAAAGTAAGACATGTATCTTCACTGCTGCGCTGATTCTAAAGCACGCGGAAATCATCAAGGCGCGTTGACTCTATGATTGCTATATAGCAAGATATATATCAGGGGGAATGCAAATGTCACTGAGAGAGAAGGCGAGAGTCTTCATGAGCGGCAGGAGCCAAGCTGTCCGTATTCCCAGGGAGTTTCGCTTCACCGCGAGTGAAGTTTATATACGGCGTGACCCGCAGAGCGGGGACCTGATACTCTCCCAAATTCCGGGCGGATGGGACGATATCTTCGCCGCGCTGGATGAGGCTGGGGTTCCCGATAATTTCCTTACAGAACGGGGACAGGGGCCACCGCAGCAACGGAAAAAGTGGTGAGCCAGCGGTACATGATTGACACCAACACGGTCAGCTACATCGTGCGAGGAAGGTCTTCCGCCGCCCGCGCAAAACTCGCCGGACTCGACGCTCATGAAATTGGCTGTATTTCAGCCATTACTGAAGGGGAGATCCGTTACGGTCTTGCCAAAACGCCAGCCGCGCACGCTCTCCGCTCTGCCATTGACGGTTTCCTCTGCAAATTGCAAGTAGTCCCCTGGAGCGGAGAAGAAGCAATCGTATATGGAGAGCTTCGCGCCAAGCTGGAGGCATCAGGCAGAACACTTGGGAATTTAGATATGCTGATCGCCGCTCACGCCATTGCCGTTGGCGCCGTATTCGTTACCAGCGATAAAGCGTTTTCTCAGGTGGAAGACCTACCCGCAATAGTGAACTGGGCGACCGACCTCTAGATAGCAGCAAGCAGCCATTAGCCCGCAGCAACCACCCCCTCCAGCGGCGAACTCGCCGTGGCATACAGCTTGCGTGGCATCCTCCCCGCCAGGTACGCCTCCCGTCCAGCTAAAATTCCGTGCCGCATCGCCGAAGCCATCAACACCGGGTCATGCGCGTGCGCGATCCCGGAATTCATCAGCACCGCATCGGCGCCCAACTCCATCGCGATCGCCGCGTCGGAGGCGGTACCCACGCCCGCGTCGATAATCAGCGGGACCTCGCTGATCAGCTCTCGCAAAATTCGTATATTGGCCGTGTTCTGGATGCCCATTCCGCTGCCAATGGGCGCGCCCAAAGGCATAATGGCGCTTGCTCCGGCATCGATCAATCGCCGCGCCACCACCGGGTCGTCGGAGGTGTAGGGAAGCACCTTGAAGCCCTCATGCACCAGAATTTTCGTGGCCTCAAGGGTCGCCGCCACGTCCGGATACAGCGTCTTGTGGTCGCCGATCACCTCGATCTTCACCCACTCCGAGAGCCCCACTTCGCGTCCCAGCCGCGCCGTCCGCACCGCCTCCTCCGCGGTATAGCATCCGGCGGTATTGGGCAGCAGCATAAAGCGTTTGGCATCGATGAAGTCCAGCAGCGACTCTTTATTGCGATCGAGGTTGACCCGGCGCAGCGCGACGGTTACGATCTCCGCGCCGCTCGCCTCAATGGCCGCCCTGGTCTCATCTCCATCTTTGTATTTCCCCGTGCCGACGATCAAGCGTGAAGAAAATGCGCGCCCGGCAATGACTAAAGCATCCATGCCTCCATTGTAACGAGGTGTGCCTGCGCCCTCGCGGGCAATCGCGCGAAGCGCGACCGTCCCCTCCGAATTCGCGCAGATCTATCGAAAGGCTGCTCTAAGATGTATCGGGATGAAGCCCGCCTCTCGCCGGAGCGGCAATCCAAATCTGCGTAGGGGTGCGCCTTAAATTCACCTGGTCGATTCACCTTATACTGCGGCGATTTGCGCCAATCTGCGGAGATCGACGGGTATCTGCGGGTATCTTAGGGGGATCGGATGGCGCCCCAGGATCACCGACATTACTTTAGTTTTCACCGACGGATTGCTTTGCCATGGCAGTTGGCGCGATGATGTTCTCGCCGCCACCCAATCATGTCTCACCTGGATACCGATACTGAGATTGGCAAGCCGCGGCTGAACCTGTTGGTGGTGGACGTCGACACGGCGGTGCGTGAGGTCTGCCGCGATGTGGCCGCCGGGCTGGGTCTTGCCACCCGCCTGGTCGATACCGCGGAGGCGGCGCGCCACGCCGTGAGCACCGCTCCGGTCCATCTGGTTTTGATGGATTTGCGCCTGCCTGGTGGCGGCATCGATCTGCTGCGGCAGATGCGCGAGTTGCGCCCCGATATCGCCATCATTATCGCCTCCATGAGCACCTCTATCCCGTTTGCAGTCGAGACCATGCGCTGTGGCGCATACGATTTCGTGCCCAAGCCCTTCCATCTCGCAGAGCTGCGCGTGGCGCTGACTCGGGCGACGGAGCAATGGCTTCGCGCCCGTCAGACGCAGAGCGTGCGCGAACGCATGCAGCTCGCGCGCTCCGGCCTGGACGTAAACCAGAGGATGACGATAATTGGCGATTCGCCGGACATGGAGAAGCTCTATCGCACAATAGACACTGCCGCGGCGAGCGCCTCTTCGGTGCTGATCCTGGGGGAAATCGGGACCGGCAAGGAGCTGGCGGCGCGGGCCATTCATGCGCTCTCGCCACAGGCTAAGATGCCGTTCGTCATAGTGGATTGCCGGGCCATTGCCCCCACCCGCATCGAGGGCGAGATTTTTGGCAGGGTGGCCAACGGGAACCTGCAAGCCGGCCTGCTGGCCCGTGCCCACGGCGGCACCGTCTTCTTTGATGAGATCGGAGAGCTTCCGTTCGAAGCACAGGGCAAGCTGGTGCGCGCCCTGCAGGAGAAGCAGGTGCATCCGCTGGATGGCATCGCGGCGGCGGCGGCGGAGGTGCGGGTGCTCGCCGCCACCAGCCGCGATCTCGATTACGCCTCGCAAGCCGGCAAATTTCGCCGCGATCTCTATTTTCGGCTGAATGTCGTCAAGGTCAACGTGCCGCCTTTGCGCCAGCGCAAATCCGACATTCCGCTGCTCGCCGCTCACTTTCTTGCCCGCAATTCGCGCCCCGGCGACGCCCGTATGCAACTGACGGACGCGGTCATCGAAACGCTGATGGATTATGACTGGCCGGGCAACGTGCGCGAGTTCGAAACCTGCATGCAGCGTGCCTCGGAGATGACTCCCGGCGACTTCATCAGCCAATTTCAGATGCTGACCCAGGTGCGCACCGCCCGCGAGGAGTCGTTGGCTGCCAGCAAGAACGCTCAGCAGGAGAGCTTTGGCCAGGAGAACTTTGGTATCGTGCCCCTCGCTGTAATGGAAAAACAAGCGATCCTGGATGCCCTCGAACGGCTCGGTGGAGACCGGCTCGAAGCCGCCAAGCATCTGCAAATCGGCAAAACCACGCTCTATCGCAAGTTGAGGGAGTACGCGGTGTGAAGCGCCCGGGGCGAGAAACTAGTGGTCATGAGAGAGTGAAAAAGAGGGAACGATGATTTTGATTGCGCTAAGCATGAAGCAGGAGAGCGCCGCGGCCGCCATTCAGACGGCCTCAGAGATGGAAGTGCGCTGCGGGCAGTCATTGCAGGATTTGTTGGGCCCATTGAAGCGCGGCGAGTTGACGGCATTTGTAGTGGACCCGCGACTGCTCGAAGCAGATGCGGCCACAGCGGACCTGGTGTGGAGGTATGCGGGCGCGGCGCTGCCGGTGATTGTGGATCCGGGGGTACAGTCGCCGCGGCAGATCGCGTGCGCGCTGATGTCGGCAATGGAGCGGCGCGAGCGCGATCGTAGCCACGCCCGCGAGGCCGAGCGGCTTGCGTTGTCGGCGGCGCTCGCCGATCCCCTCACCGGCTTGCTGGTCAATGTCGCAGTGGTACTTGAGGACAAGAAACTGGCGCGGGTCACGCGGATTCGCCTGGAACGGGTGCAGCGCATCGCGGAGAGTATGCGCGTCTTCACCACCCAAAAGCGAAAAGAGTTGTCCCGCAGACCTGTAGCGAAGACAAATACTGCTTCTGGCGTGAAGTGAATTTAATGCGGGCTGACGGTATGCTTTTTTTCTGCCTTCTAGCTTGCATCCGCTCGCACTCACGATGCCGGTGGACGCCCAGTCGCCAGAAGCCAGCAGCCGTGGATTATGTCACCAAGGTAACGGAGGCGGCCACGCAGACCACGCACGCACGTACCGCGCTTGCGCGAGCACGGATCGATTCGGTGCACCCTCGATGGGATACCTGGAGGCGAACCAGGTAGAGCGGGGTCCGAAACCTTGAGGGCCCCCGATTTTTGTGGCGCTGCCTCGCATCATTGCGGCTTCGCGGTTCATCTGACTTCTCCAGTGACACAAAATTGAGAGGAGCAAAAGATGGTTGGTTTGGAAGACGCAAGAAGAGTAATTGCAGCAGCGGAGAAGAAGGCCAGGGAGATCGGATCGCCCAGCAATATCGCGGTGGCCGATGAGGGTGGCAATCTGGTCGCGCATGTGCGCATGGACGGCGCGTGGATGGGCAGCATCGATATCTCCATCAAAAAGGCGTGGACCGCGCGCGCGTTTGATATCTCGACCAAAGAACTGGCGGGGTTCTCGCAATCGGGTGGGCAGTTCTTCGGCATCCATGCCTCGAATGACGGCAAGGTGATGATCTTTGCCGGCGGCATTCCACTTAAGCTCGATGGCAAGGTGGTGGGCGCGGTCGGAGTGAGCGGTGGCACCGGCGATCAGGACCAGGCAGTAGCGGAGGCAGGCGCGGCGGGGTTCTAGAATTCCTCGGCTGCTCGAGTATGCCATGCTGGGTCTATTCATTTTAGCGGCCGGCTTTATCGTGGCGGGCAGCCTGCACTTTGTCTTGCCCGCCCGCTATGTGGCGATCATGCCCCCGCTGCTGCCCGCCCCGCGTTTGTTGGTCGCGGTGAGCGGCGCGGCGGAGATCGCCGGCGGAGTGGGTTTGTTGCGTCCCCATTTCCGCAGAGCAGCGGCCTGGGGATTAGTGTTGCTGCTGGTCGCCGTGTTTCCCGCGAACCTCTATATGGCGCTCGCCCATCAGCGTTTTGCGCAACTCCCGGAGTGGGCGCTCTGGCTGCGCTTGCCCTTGCAAATCCCGCTGATCTGGTGGGCATGGCTGTACACCCGGCGAGGCTGGCCTGCCAGGTAGCGGTCCTAGCGCATCTCTAAATAGGTCACAACTTCATAGGTCACAACTTCACGGCAGCGCGGGGGTTTCACTGTGTAGCCGCAAGATTCTATAGTTGAGAACCGAAATTGTGCATCTACAGGGTCGGGGCATGGTTGAGGTATGGAGGGACAAATGAGATTCAAGAGGGTTTTGCAACCTATGATTGGCGCTGCGCTGTTGTTGTCGATTGGCTTGCCGCTGAGGGCGCAGTCGGATTTTGGTTCGGCTTCGACGGATCCCCCTTCGCGGGTGGCGCGCATCAGCTATCTCACCGGGACCGTCTCCTTCGAACCGGCGGGCGAGAGCGCCTGGAGCGACGCCAGCCTTAACTATCCCCTCACCACCGAAGACCGTCTCTACACCGGCCAGAACGCACGCGCGGAGCTCGAGACCGGCAATCTCGCAGTCCGCATGGCGGAGAACACCGACCTTACCGCCACTGACGTCTCCGACCAACTGGTGCAGCTTGGATTAGCGCAGGGGGCAATCGAAGTACGGCCCTTTGAGATGATGTCAGGCAGCGCGGTCGAGGTGGATACGCCGAATGTCGCTGTGACCATGAATCAGGGCGGCAATTACCGCATCGAAACCTATCCCGACCAGCAGACTACGGTGGTCAGCGTGCGCAGCGGCTTTGCCGAGATCAGTGGCAATGGCGGCGGCGGTGTTAACCAGACGGTGCGCAGCGGTGAATCCGTGCGCCTCTCGGGGCCTGTAGGGCAGGTGCGGGCGGAGACGCTCGCTCTGCCCGGCACGGACAATTTCGATAGCTGGGGCGCCAGCCGCGATCGCAATTATTTGGCCAACGATTCATCGCGATATGTGAGCCGCTACACCCCCGGCTACTACGATCTCAACAGCTATGGCGATTGGAACTCGGCGCCGGATTACGGCGACGTGTGGTATCCGCGCGGCGTGGCGGCGGACTGGGTGCCCTATCGCGACGGCCGCTGGGTATGGGTTTCCCCCTGGGGATGGACCTGGGTGGAGCAGGAGCCATGGGGCTTTGCTCCCTTCCACTATGGACGCTGGGCGCTGATCAGCAACCGCTGGGGATGGCTCCCCGGGCCGGTGCTGGCGGAAGAAAGGCCGGTCTATGCGCCAGCGCTGGTGGCGTTCGTGGGCGGTAATGGGTTCGGTAACGGCTTCGGTGATGGCGGCGGCGGTCTGCAGGCCTGGTTCCCGCTCGGCCCCGGAGAGATCTATCGCCCCTGGTATCACCACAGCGAGAATTACATCCGTCAGGTGAACGTCACCAACGTTCGCAATATCAATGTGACTAACATTACAAACATCACGAATGTGACTAACGAGAGATACGTGAACCGCGCCGCCGTAACTGCGGTGCCAACGCAGGCCTTCCGCAGTGCACAGCCGGTTGCGGCGCATGCGGTAAAAATCAGTCAGGCGCAGATCGCGCAAGCCAAGGTAATTCCTCATGCCGAGGTGGCTCCGGTGGCGCGCGCCGTGGCCGGGGGAGAGCCGGCAACGCATCCGCCCGCCCGCGTCGCCCGACCCGCAGTCGTTCAGCGGCCGCCTGTGCGCCAGGCGGAGCCGCCAGCAAAAATTGCCAACCGCCCGGGAGAAGCATCGGCGCAAGCGCAACGTGCGGTGAACCCGCCGCCCGCCCGAGTCAACACTCCACCGGAGCGCGCCAATACTCCACCCGCCCGAGCCAACACTCCACCGGAGCGCGTCAACACTCCACCCGACCGCGCGAATGTTTCGCCGGAGCGGCCCGCGCCGGTGCGGACAGAAGCACCTCCGCCGAACGCCGAACCAGCAACGCGGAACAAGAATGCTCCGCCACCGCCTACGGCTACAGCCAGTCAGGAGCGGCCGAATGCGCCGCGCCCCAACCAACCGCCTCCACCTCAACCCTCCCGCAATACAGAGCGTCCGCAGTTCGTGACCCGGACTCCGCCGCCTGCGCCTAAGCCATCTTTTCAGGCAAGGCAACCGGCGCTTGAGCAACATCCGGGCCGCCCCCTGGAGCCACAGCAGGAGCAAAATTTAAGGCAAGGCCGTCCCGCGGGCCCAATGCAGGATACCGAGCGCGTTCCGCACTCACCTGCCTTCCAACCCGCGCCCCCGCCGCCGCCGGCTTCCCGCCCGGAGGCGCGGCCCGCTCCACCGCCGCAGCGTGAAGCTCCCAGGCCGGAGCCAAAACAGGGTCCGCCGCCCAAAGAGCAGCCGCCTCATTAATCACGAAGCCGGGCATCCCATCCTGACCGTTCTTTGCGCAGGATGGGGCGCATCCGTTTCATGCGGCCACTTGCGCCTGTTGCAAAAATTCCTGCAACAGCACTGCGCCCTCCTCCACCATCGGCGTGGCGCAACTGAAGGCAAAGCGCAGCGAATCGGTGAGGCGATCGCTGAACGCGCTCCCCGGCGCGCTGCCGATTCCATGCTGCGCCAGCAACTGCGACACCTCATCCGCCGACCTGACGCCGAGGCGCTCGTAGAGCTTGCTGTCGCAGTCCGCCCAGATGAAAAAGCTGCCCTTGGGGCGGAAGGGCGTGATGCCCTCTATCGCGTTGAGCGCCTCGTGCAGCAGATCGCGACGCCTCTCATATTCAGCCCGCATCTCCACGATCTGCTCCTGCGGGCCGGTGACCGCGGCGAGGGCGGCCCATTGCGCCGTGCTGTTGACCCCATTGATGGTGCAGCGCAGCAGCTTTTGCAGGCGCTCCTGGACCTGCCGGTCGGTGCATGCAATATAGCCGACCCGCAGGCCGCTCATGGCGTAACTCTTCGAGCAGGAGAAAATTGTGATGGTGCGGTCGATGTAATCCGCATCGAGCGAGGCAATCGAAGTGTGCGTAGCGGGCGCGAAGATGACGTGCTCGTAAGCCTCGTCGGAGATCACCCGCAAATCGTGCTTCTTCGCCAACTCAAGAATTGCCGTCAACTGCTCGCGATCCAGCACCGCGCCGGTGGGATTGTGCGGCGTGTTCAGGAAGATCGCCCTGGTGCGCGGGGTGATATGTTTCGCAATCTCCTCCGCGCTGTAGAGATAAGCCTCTTCCCGGCGCAAAGGTACCCGCACCGGCTTGCCGCCCGCGAGTTTGATGTTCTCGACGATCTCCGTCCACATCGGATCAGGCACGATCACCTCATCGCCATCCTCCAGCAGCGCGGCGAAGACGATATAGAGCGCATGCATCGCGCCGTTGGTGACAAAGACATCCTCCGCGGATCCAACAGGAATGTGATTGGTATGCGTGAGCTTCTCAAACAGCGCACGGCGAAGCTGAGGAATGCCGGCGTTGGGAATGTAATGCGTCTTGCCCGCCGCAGCCGCGCTTGTCAGAGCTTCCAACACGTGCGGTGCGAGATCGAAGTTGGGGTCGCCCGATTCGAACCGGATCACCTTCTTGCCTGCCGCCTGCTGCTTCAGCAGTTCCTCGCGGATCAGCACAATCTTTCCGAATGAAATGTGGTCGAGTATTTTGATAATGGACAAAACCGCCCTCCTTCTTGTCTGGCTGTCTGGGATGTGTCACTTATACAACCGTTTTCATTCGCGCCCGGTTGAAAAGGGGACAGAAATCAAAAGATTTTCAGCTCCGGCATTTAGCCGGTAGATGGCCCTGGGCATCCCCCGGACTAAAGTCCGGGGTCTACCCAAGACCTAACTAGGACCTAACCAGTTGATCCCCCCGCCACAACCGCAAACCGTCAACTGTGAACTGTCCGGTAGCTGGCGGCCGGTAGCTGGTAGCCAGCAGCCAGCAGCCAGCCGCCAGCCGCCAGTAGCCATCAGTGTTACATGATATTGTTATTGCCTATGAGTGTGGTCGCTGAACCCGAGAGGATTCCCACCGGAATCCCCGGTCTCGATGAAATCCTTTTGGGCGGCCTGACTGTCGGTCAAACCTATCTGATTGAAGGCCAGCCCGGCACCGGAAAGACCACTGCCTCCTTGCAGTTCCTGCTCGAAGGTAAACGCCGGGGCGAGCGTTGCCTCTTTATCAGCTTGTCGGAATCGAAGGCGGACCTCGAACTCGCCGCTCGCTCCCACGGCTGGTCGCTGGAGGGCGTCTCCATACTCGAATTCGTGCCTCAAGAAGCCAGCCTGGAAGATGCGGAGCAATACTCCGTCTTTCATCCCGGCGAGGTGGAGCTTGCCGGCACTATTAAAAAGCTGGTGGCGGAGGTGGAGCGGATCAATCCCCAGCGCCTGGTCATTGATTCGCTGGTCGAGTTCCGCCTGCTGGCCCGGGAGCCGGTCCATTACCGGCGGCAGGTCCTCGCCCTCAAGCACTTCTTTTCCGGGCGCCACATCACCGTGCTGATGCTGGATGATCCCGCCTCCGCCACCAGCTCTGACCTGCAGGTCGAGAGCATGGTCCACGGCGTAATTCGCATTAGCGTCTTGCAGCGCTCCTACGGCTCGCGGCGTCGCCACGCCGAGGTCATCAAGGTGCGCAGCTCCGCCTTTCGCGAGGGCTTTCACGACTACACCATTCGCCGTGGTGGGATTGAGATCTATCCCCGCCTGGTCGCCGCCGAGCATGGCGACGATTTTCCCCCGCAGCAGGTTTCGAGCGGCCTTTCGGCGCTGGATGCGATGTTCGGGGGTGGCATCGAGCGCGGCTCCAGCACCCTCATTCTCGGCCCCTCCGGGGTGGGTAAGTCTTCGCTGACCATGCTCTATGCCCACGCCGCCGCCGAACGCGCAGAGCGCACCGTCGTCTATACCTTTGATGAGACCCTGCGCACCTCCCGGCTGCGCGCGCGGCCTCGGAATAGCCGTCAATGCGGGCGCAAATCAGCATCTATTCATGGAGCAGGTCGATCCGGCGGAGCTCTCGCCCGGGGAATTCATCGCCCGCATCCGGCGCGAGGTCGAGCAGAACCAGACGCGCGTTATCGTCATCGACAGCCTCAATGGCTTCAAACATTCTATGCCCGGCGAGCATGATCTGGTTCTGCAACTCCATGAACTGCTCACCTTCCTGAACCAGAAAGGGATCGTCACCTTTATCACCCTCACGCAACCGGGCCTGATCGGCGGCTCTAGC
>JBDTLH010000309.1:0-4866 GCA_039934875.1 Acidobacteriaceae bacterium
CTAATTGCTTATTGCTTATTGCTAACTGCTGCTCTACGGCATTCTCCCCGACAACAGCACCGAACCGCCGCCGCGTCCTGGATACCGCACCAGCAACACGATGTCATCGCCGGTCTTGAGTGCATTGATTCTGCTCTGGAAGTCCTCGACTCCCATCACCGGCTTTCGATTCAGATCCAAGATTACCATTCCCCTCTGCAGCAGCA
This sequence comes from Acidobacteriaceae bacterium, assembly GCA_039934875.1. Classification (GTDB taxonomy): domain Bacteria; phylum Acidobacteriota; class Terriglobia; order Terriglobales; family Acidobacteriaceae; genus JBDTLH01. The sequence continues at coordinate 207 of JBDTLH010000309.1, forward strand.
TGTCCTCGGCAACCGAATCCGGTTTCACATCAACTACCATTACTCCCCTACCCGACGGAAGATTTAGCCGCTGCGCCATCTCCGCGGGAAGCGCGCGGATGGTCACGCCCAGTTTGCCCGTCTGGGGCTGGGCGGGATTACCGTTTTCTTCTCCGTTGTCAGCCGAATCGTCCTTGATCAACTTCGACCGGTCTTCAATCGTGACCGAGGTCTTGTCGGGCTTCCCGTCCCGTACATAATCAACCTCAGCCTTCGTCCCCGGCTTCAACCCGGAGATCAGATTCACCAGCTCGTCACCGGTCGTGATCTGTTTTCCATTCACCGCCGTGATCGTGTCCTCCGGCTTCAAGCCCGCCTGTTCAGCAGGGCTGCCCGGTGTGACTTCGGTGATGGTGACGCCCTTGCCAAACATGCGCGTGATCTCTGGCTTCACCTGTGCGTTGAACACGATACCAATCGATCCACGCACCACTCTGTGCGTAGGTGAGATCAGTTGGTTATAGACGCTGCTTACAATCTTCGACGGCATGGCGAACCCAATTCCCATATACCCCATGGACTCGGTATAGATCGCCGTGTTGATGCCGATCACATTGCCATTCATGTCCACCAGCGGCCCGCCGGAGTTACCCGGATTGATCGCCGCATCCGTTTGAATGAACTGCTGAAACTGCTTCTGTTGTCCCGGAATCGGCCGTCCTTTGTAAGACACAATCCCCGCCGTGACCGTCGCTTCCAACCCGAAGGGGCTGCCGATGGCAAGCACCCAATCACCCACCTGCGCTGTCTCCGAGTCACCAAATTTTGCCGGCACCAGGTCCTTGCCCTTGGGATCGATCTTGATCACCGCGATGTCGGTGTCTTTATCGGTGCCGACCACCTTTGCGTCATAGAGCACGCCGGGATCGTTGTTCAACGCCACCCGAATGCGGTCTGCCTTGTCCACCACGTGAAAATTGGTGACGATGTAGCCGCTCTTATCGACAATCACGCCTGATCCAAGCGCCTGCTCGCGTTGCGGCTGCATCTGCCCGCCGCCCATTCCGCCCTGCTCGCCGCCGTCGGGGGCGCCCTGACCACCGGGCCCGGCCTGCCCTCCGCCCTGTCCGCCAAAGAAGCGGTCGAAAAAATCCTGGAAATTCTGATTGCCCCGCCCTTGTCCTCGCGCCGTAGGCTTCAAAGTCGTGTCCGTATTGATATTGACCACGGATGGCGAAAGCCTCTTGGCGATGCTGGCGAATGCACTGGAAAGCTGCTGCGGTGCATTACTCTGCAGCGCAATCGGACTGGCGCCGCTGAAGTCATTGGTCTTGCCCTTGACGCCCTTCGAGACCACCGTCCCAATCAGAATGCCAACCACCAGCGTCGCCAGCACAATAAAAGTGGACGCGAGTCTTCGCGCCCTTAATTTCTCTATCAACTTATTTGTCTCCATTCCTCTTCCTATCTTAGGCCAGCGCTCCCGGCGCACCTTTTACTTAAGAGTTGATCCATCTCTCTTGAGATGCTCGGTCTGCACAGGTGTTTCCCCGGAGCGGATTGTTTATCACTACTGGTTAGACGCACGGCGCCCCGGTTTGTAAGCGCGGCCACCCGGCGTGACAGGCTGCCATCGGGGAACTCCGGTTTCGTCTGCTCCCGCCAGCGGGCCTATTTCAACGGACCCTCTTTCGCTGCACAGGACTGCTCCCATCCAGATAAACCGGTATTTGCATTTGGTTGACATAGAACCAGGGCGCGTATTGTCCCAATTTACTAGGATCATTCGGATCCAGCGGAGCAAATAGCGGCTGAAGTACCTGCGAGTTGACGGTCTGAGGAGGGGCGGGACAACTGGGAAAGTCCCAGAAAATGTACCCGTCGTACCACTGTCCGTCGCTCCCCGGCGACGGAAGTTGCCCGTTTGGACCGGAAGGAAGCGCCCACACAGAGATATCGTTAACTGCAACGCTGGTTCCAGGAGGGTTGCTGTTGCAAACAGTCTGGATACTGCTTGGGGGGCCTCCGGACGTGGCGTCCGGGAGATAATCGATGAGGAATACTCCCGCCATCAGGCTGACGAGATACTCCCTGCGGGTAGAACGATCAAAATCGGCGAGCACGGCGCCCGAGACGCTGGAATCCCAGACGATCGTCTGGTTTAGCAGCGGCACCCCGAGCGCCTGCATCCTTCCCCAGTCCGAGAAAATGAGATCGAAGAGGTTGCCGATCACCTCCTGTTGATCGGCGAAATTGTTTGCCGCATCCCCTGCGAGACTGCCATAGGTGCTTTGCAGCAGGCCGGTTTGGCCTAGAACGGGAGTTCCGCTGGAATTGTGGGTATACGTCGCCGCGCTACTCATCGCCACCGATGCCGCAGTGAAGGCGAACTGGAGACCGGGGCCGAGCGGCGTCACATAACTCGCAAGGCTGAACATGCGACTCAGCCCGTTGAACACGCCAAAAGAAACACTCTGGCTGGGCGGCGGCGGCGATTGATACAGGTTTTGCTGTGCCTCTTCATAAGCACTGGCCAGCAGCAGAGCGACGTTGGAGTTTTGCGCCGTGTAGAGAAGATCGATATTGCCTTCGAAATTCTGGATCGTCTGCGCATATTCCAACTCAGTCTCAAGCTGCCCTTGCAGCAAATTGAAATCATTCTGGCTGTAGTTTGGATTGCTCTGGTATTGCAGGCCGGAAATCTTCGAATACCAGATGGACAAGGGATTGTTCAAATTATTGTAGGCGCTGCGAATGTCATTGCACTTGCAGGCCTGCTGACTGAAATAGATGTATGCATTTTGTTGGCCGGGGTGGCCTGCCTGTGGATAGGGCCACGCCACTGGCGCCTGCAAGGCGGTCGCATCCAGCAGGCTGACGGTGCTGGTATCGAGGTTGGACGTGAGGTTCGAAAGAAAAGGCGCATAGCCCATCTCTTTATCCAGGGTGAGCACCCCGCGAATGTTAGAGGGCAAGGTTTGAGAGTTCTGCGGTTGAATTGCCCGGGAGACCACCGAACTCGCCTCCGCAGTCGCGAAGGAGTTCCCAGTCGGCAAGCTGGGAAAGAGATTGTAGGATCCCACCAAGGCGTAATCGTCGCCGGCACCGAGTTGGTCGAAGACGCTGTATGTAGCACCAGGAATAGCATTATTCATGCGATAACCGAGGTTGTACCATGCCTGGAGCGTCTGCGGGTCTGTGGGTTTCGCGACATTTCCGATGCTGGAAAGAATGAACAACGGGCAAAGTCCTGCGCCGTTAAAGCCACAATACTGATACGAATCATTGATGAAAACGTTGGCCAGATTGTTCAGTTGACTCGAATTGATGGGAGTGAAGGTCTGGTTGCTAATCAAGGTGAGAGTCTGCCGGTCTAAAACCACCAACTGAAACCCGCCCTGGCCGCCCGTCACTGTAGCGGAGGAATATTGCGCGGTCCCCACCGTGATGGTATTGTTGCCGGCGTGGGCGCCGGTGCCCGTTGAGAATGTAACCCGCGGGGGAGAAGCAAAGGTGTAGGCGCTGAAGTTGTCCAGAATCAGCGCACCCGATATGACGGCACTGCCGCAAGCTACAGAATTAGAGTCGCAGAGGCGTTCATATCCTGTTCCTTGAGGGGCCGTGCCACTCGGGGTAACGGAAGTTATCAGCGAATAGGAACTGGCTGCGGGGAAGCCGACGAGTCCGCCTAAAGAACCAATTCTCAAAAAAGCAGAGCCACCATCCCCGGCAGCCCCGATCCCGGAAAAGCTCTGGACTATTATCAGACAACCAAACTCGCCGCATCCAGAGTAATTCTGCGGTTGTGCGAGGACTGAGCTCAGCAAAACGACCGATGCATCATCCACCGCCCCAAAAGAGGTGTTGGAAACCATGTTAAGCGTTGCCCGGTCCAGCACCAGGGCCTGGAACCCATTGCCACCGGTCGTCGGCTTGCCCTGATAGGTAGTAGCAGGCGCGAAATAGGTAGTCCCGCCAACCTGAATGCCGTAGTCGGAGATCTGGCTGCCATCCCCGCTCACAATGCGGGTCTGGATGGGAACATAGTTGGGCTGCGATTGAGGACTTCCCGGCAGACCGGAAGTCTGTTCCACGGTGAAGCTTACCCTAGCTACTGCACTTCCGTAGTGAGCGGTAAAGGAATTGCTCCCCAGCTTGAGATGGCGGCGAAAGAACCGGGCGCGGCGGAACTGGTGCCTCCATGACCCGAAGCGCCGGGTAACGTCCACACCGTTGAGTTCCGCGCTGAATTGCTCTGCCCGCGGCCCGACCGGGAAATAGAGTTTTATCTCGACCGGAAGCGCCGACAGCTTGGAGTGCCTGGCGGGAGAAACCACATGGAAATCCAACGCCGAAGCCGACGGCGCTCCACCCGCCCATCCATAGTTGCAAAGGCCCAACAAAAACAAGATCAAAATCGCAGAATTGACCTGTGGAGGACGAAGACGAATGGGATGGCTGGACAGGGGCAAGCGCCGACGTGGCGAGGAGAGGGCGGCGTGCAGCATGAGAGTGTCTCCTTCTTACAGTGACCGATTATACAGAGCTACGACCAAAAAACGCGGACATCCCGTTAATTTCCGGGGGGGGCTGCTGTGCAATCATCTATCCTGAAGCTTTGCCGAAAACGGAGTAAGCCCACGCTGAAGCCTCACACCCATCCGCACCACCATCACGGCCC
>JBDTLH010000310.1:0-2828 GCA_039934875.1 Acidobacteriaceae bacterium
CGCAGGCATAGCGAATTCGCGAAGTAAGAGCATCTTGCACAAAGAACAGCGAGGAGACGCCAGAAGAGCTTACAAACAACTCTGTGGCTGCGGTTCGGCCCTTGCTATGCTTTAAGCTTGAAACTCCTCCCTACGCTGGCGCAGTGGCTCCTCCCCCCGCTGATCTCGCTGCTCTGCCGCACCCTGCGCTACGAGTATCATCTCAACCCCTCCGGCCTCGACGAGCCCCGCGGAGACGCCGCGATCTACTGCTTCTGGCACCGCTCCGTAATTCCCGCCTGCTGGCCCTGGCGCAACAAAGGTATCCGCGTCCTTACCAGCCGCAGCGCCGACGGAGAGATCATCGCCCGCGTCATCGAACGCTTCGGCTTCCATGCTATTCGCGGCTCCAGCTCCCGCGGCGCGCTCACCGGCCTGCGCATGCTCGAACGCGAACTACATGAGGGACACATGGTCGCCTTCACCATCGACGGCCCGCGCGGTCCGCTCTACGTCGCGAAGCCCGGTCCCGTGCTGCTCGCCAAACTCACGGGCGCGCGCATCGTCTGCTTCTACGTCGCCGTCGAGCGCGCCTGGGTGCTCCACTCCTGGGACAAATTCGTTATTCCCAAACCCTTCTCCCGCGCCTTCATCCGCAGCGCCCCTCCGCTCTATGTTCCCCGCGACGCCGACGATTCCACGCTTAGCGCCGCCCACTCGGAAATGCAATGTCTGCTCGATCGGGTGCGCGTTCAGGCCGAACAGGACGTGGCGTCCAGTAGTCAGCAATGAGCATCCGGCAGTCAGTAGCCGCAGCCAGCAGCCAGCTTCCTGAAATGTGATCCTGGCCTCCGCATCGCCGACGTTTACACTAAGGCAGCTATGCAATCTCGTCCACGCCCGTGCGGCAGTGCACCGCTGACCCCGTTCGCATCCTCCAGCTCGGCTGCTCGATTGGAGCGCCAACTGTGAGCAACTTCGCCTCCCGCTTCGTCGCTACCGATCAGGTGGACATGAGCGTCAACGTCGCCGGGATTCCTCTTAAAAACCCCATCATCGCCGCCAGCGGCACCTTCGGATACGGTATCGAGTTTGAAGATATCGTGCACCTTGACTCGCTCGGCGGCTTCATCGTGAAAGGGCTTTCGCGGGAGCCGATGGCGGGCAATCCTCCGCCGCGCATGTTTGAAACCGCCGCCGGGATGTTGAATGCGATCGGGCTGCAGAACATCGGGGCGCGCGCCTTTGTGGACGAAAAATTGCCCGCGCTGCGCCGCAAGAAAAATGTGGTCTGCATCGCCAATGTCTTTGGCAACGCTGTCGAGGACTATCAAAACGTGATAGAGGTCCTCAACGCCGGCGAAGGCATGGCCGCCTATGAACTCAACGTATCCTGCCCCAACACGAAACACGGAGGGATGGCATTTGGCGGTGATCCCCTGCTGCTTGCCGAAGTCGTCAGCGCTGCGAAGAAGATTGCCGCTCGGCCTATTATTGTGAAGCTGTCGCCCAACGTAACCAGCATCCCGCTGATGGCCCGCACCGCCGAAGCTGCCGGGGCGGACGCCATCTCGCTGGTCAACACTTTTGTCGCGCTCGCCATAGACGCGGAGAGCCGTAAGCCGCGCATCGCCAATCTCACAGCCGGGCTCTCGGGCCCCGCGATTAAACCCATCGCATTGCGCATGGTGCATGAGGCCGCGCACGCCGTCGCCATTCCCATCATCGGCATGGGAGGCATCTCCACCGCGGTTGACGTTGTCGAGTTCCTGCTCGCCGGAGCCACCGCCGTCGAGGTGGGCACCGCCAGCTTCTGGGACCCTTGCGCCACCGAGCGCATCGTCTCCGATCTGGAGCGCTGGTGTCTCGACCACAAGGTGCGCAAGCTCAGTGATTTGATCGGTGCGCTCGAAATCTAATTGCAACTCACTCGCCGGTTTCACATTCCAAGTGCCTGTGGCGCATCACAACTCCAAACCGATGCAGGACACGGGCGCCATCGCGGCCCAGCAAAACGCCGCCGAAGATCTGCCCCTCTCGCGTAAGGAAAAAAAAGATGTCGAGGAGCTGCGGCGCGCCACCGCAGTCGTGTTGCATGAGGTCATCCGCAAAGAGGGCCAGCGCGAATTGGAGCGCAAGTTCGCTTCGCTGGCCTTCTCCGCTCTGGCTGCCGGCATGTCTATGGGCTTTTCTCTGGTGGGAGAGGGATTGCTCGCCTCCATGCTCCCCGACGTGCCCTGGCGCCCGCTGATTGCGAAGTTCGGATACTCGCTGGGCTTTCTCTTCGTCATATTGGGCCGTCAGCAGCTCTTCACCGAGAACACCATTACCGCGGTGATCCCCGCGCTGCACAACCACAACCTGCGGACCTTTTTGAGATTGCTGCGCATGTGGTCCATCGTTCTTACCTTCAACATCGCGGGGGCGCTGGCCTTCGCCGCCGTGGTGGCGAACTCCGCCATCTTTTCGGAAGCCGCGAAACACGAATTCGCCCGCATGGGCGAGGCGCAAGTGGTCAACGGCTTCGGCACCGAACTGCTGAAAGCCATCTTCGCCGGATGGCTCATCGCCTTCATGGTCTGGATGCTGCCCAGCGTGGATACATCGCGCATTGCGCTCATCACCATCGTCACCTATGTCGTCGGCTTAGGCAATCTCGCGCACATCATCGCCGGAGCGGTGGAGGCGTTTTATGGCGCATTCGCGGGTGCCTCAACCTGGCACAACGTGTTTTTCCGCTTCTTTCTTCCCACTTTACTGGGCAACATCATCGGCGGCGTCACCCTCGTCTCCGCGCTCAACCGCGCACAGGTGGATACGGAGTTCAAGAACTGATCCGGCCCGCCTCA
>JBDTLH010000311.1:0-4952 GCA_039934875.1 Acidobacteriaceae bacterium
TATCCTGAAAATGCATGGAAAAAAACGGCAAAAAACGTCTCATTTTCGTGCGTCTCTGCGTCGCAAATGCATGATTTCGGTGAAATTCCAAACCTGTTTCTTACGCCGAACGGTATAGCTTTAAGCAAATTCGTGAGTGAGCCAGTCGTCTCTGAGGAGCGGGAATATTTTCTGTGGTTGGGACGGATTTGCGAGGAGAAGGGACCGCACCATGCGCTTGATGTGGCGTATGCGTCGGGCGAGCGGATTATTTTGGCGGGGGCGGTGTATCCGTTTCTGTATCATCAAAAGTTTTATGCGCGCGAGGTGCTACCGCGGTTGCGTCGGGCGAAGCAGAGGGCGCGATTTATCGACAGTCCTTCGTTTGCGGAGAAGTTGGGGCTGCTGCGGAACGCGAAGGCGCTGCTGCTGACGAGTACGGTCGCGGAGACGAGTTCGCTGGTGGCGATGGAGGCGGCGGCGTGCGGGACTCCGGTGATTGGATTGCGGCGGGGAGCGATCGCTGAAGTTGTGCGCGAGAACGTGACCGGATTGCTGGCGGAGAGCTTCGAGGAGATGCGTAAGCTGCTGGCGCGAGTGAAGGAGATCGATCCCGAGGCGTGCCGGAGATATGCGGTGGAGCATTATTCGGCGGCGGCGATGGCGGACGGATATGAGCGGGTGTACGGGGATTTGTAATTTGTAAAGTGTAATTTGTAATTTGAGAGCGGGAATCGGTTGTAAGGGTCAATCGCAAAGTGCGCGAAGGAAAAAACATCTGGGGGTGATAGAGCGGAGAACAATACCCCACCTTCTGGTTCGCCCCGGCGATGCGGTTGAACTCGTCGAAGGAGTAGTCCCAATGCTCGTTGGTGGTCGAGCTGTTCAGCCCGACGTCCTTGTGCACGATGTTGCCGTCTCCGGACTTCACCTAACTTTCTCGTAGTATTGACCTACCTCATTGATGGTGAGCCGGATCGTGGAATCAGACGAATGGATTGGATACGCGCGTTTATCAATTACAACCTCTTCGTCTGTACCGCGGTCAAGGTACCATCTCCCTGGAGTGGTCTGAATCTGTCCAGTGTCTTTTGAGAACCGTATTTCTAGTGCCGTGTGATCCTGCTTCAAGATGATGAAGCTGGCGAAATCACCTGGGGCGGCATTGTTCGGTTTGAACACGTATTCTCCAATGTAGTCGTTAGGATTTGTACTTACGGCAGAGATGCATCCCGTAACGCTGAATACCGCAAACAAGAAAATTGCTAACCAAAGTTTTCTCATGGGCATGGAACCGTTATTTGAAATGTCTGATTGACGCGACCGCCAGGCGACCAGCCGGTCCGCGTGGGCGGATTCGGATTGAGACCTGGAGCATGATAAAGCGCCGACCACATGGTAGTAGTGTTGGTAATAGTAATATTCAGTTTTCCACTACTCAGTAACATGCTGTAGTCGTATGACCCGACAAATTGCCCCGTCGGATTTAGGCCGGTCGATCCTAAGCCGCCCAACCCAAAATCTTGATGCCCTGAGGAACGCCCACCTGAAAGAAACGCGTTCACGCTGCCAGCCAATCCATAAGCGCCCATCATTTCCTGGGACTGGACAGAGTTCGGGCCGAACGTCGTGTTGGTCGGCCCTATGCCTAAGCCCCATTCACTTGTCATAGAAGCCGCCGTACCAACCCCACTCGCCCACGAAGTCAAGCTACCGCTAGGAACCTGACCTGCTGCCAGCGAATGACAAGTAACGGGCGGCTTTGGCGTCGGCGTGGGTTTGGGCTTCGGATTTCCTTTTCCACCGCCGCCACCACCGCCGGTAAAGCCGCCGCCCCATCCTCCTCCCCAGAACCCGAAAAACAAATTGGAGAGCGAAGCCCATCCCCAACTGTCGGCGGTCACGCAAGCGTCATAACCGCACCTATCGACAGCCTGGAACAGCCCTAAAGGATCAGTTGCGGTCAGCGGCGAATTCAACACATACGCATAGCGATTTAGCGACTGCGGATTGGTAATATCTGCGCTGCCAGCATAGGGATCAGGAGACATCCATCTCGCGGCCAGCGCGTTCAATTGCCGGAATTGGGTGTGCTCGAGGCCCGATTCGGTGTCGTGCTCGTCGCCGGTGAAGGCGTCGGTGGTGGTCAGTCCGTTGGAGCAGTTGAAGGTGCTGCCGAAAGGATCGTAGGTGCAGGTGGTCTTGACTGTGGCCGATACGGTAGATTGCGCGCGCAGGCTGCCGATCTGGTCCACGTGGTTGAAATATGTTGTGCCCCCGGCGCCGGTATAGGTGGCGATGGTCTGCCCCAGAGCGCGGATGTCGCTCTTGAGCCATGCTCCGCTAGCTACATTCATCTCGGCGATGCAGTTGCCGCCCAGATCGAAGACGCATTCGCGGCTGGCGGCACCGGCATCCACCCGCACCCGCCGGGAGAACGCATCATAGGTATACTTTCCCGTCGTCCCGCTATCCACCTGAGTCATGCGGTTCTCGGCGTCGTAGGTGTAGGTGTGGAAGCCGTCGTTGGTGACATTGCCCAGCGCGTCATAACTGTAATTCGCATTCTGCACATGGTTGGTGGAAAGGTCAAAGGCATAGTTCACCGTCGTGCCCGTGCCCGAGGTGATGTTCTGCTGCCATCGGTTGCCGTACTGATCGTACTTGAACGTCAGGTTGTGCAAGACCTGAGCCGCGTTGGTCTGGTTGGCGCCGGCGATGCGGTTGAACTCGTCGAAGGCGTAGTCCCAATGCTCGTTGGTGGTCGAGCTGTTGAGGCCGACGTCCTTGTGCACGATGTTGCCGTCTCCGGTGAAGGTCATGTTGTAGTTGAAGATGTTGTTGCCAAACCCTTTATATAGCAAGCCGCGCCCGGTGTGGTAGAAGTTCTGCGGAATGCCGTTGCCGTATTTGAAGCTGCGGCGGGGCAACTGGTTCCCACGCTTCGCTGCGCTCAGGATGGGGCACCCAAATTTCATTTTTTGAGCCTGGGCCACCCGCCCACTCCGGTCATTACCATGGCTCTGTTTTAACGGCGAGATCAAGTTTCATTTTCCTTTAGCGCTTTCCGCACCAGCTTTTCGCGAATGAACATCCAAGTAACGGAATGGCGACGGCAGAGAGTGGGAGCGAGAACGGGACGAACGCGGCATCGGGATGGCGATTTGCGCTGCGGGCGCTGGGGCACCGGAATTATATGTTGTTTTTTTCCGGGCAGACGGTGTCACTGGTGGGCACATGGATGACGCGGCTGGCGACGAGCTGGCTGGTGTATCGGCTGACCGGCTCGGCGTTTTTGCTGGGAGTGGTGGGATTTGCCAGCCAGATTCCGCTGTTCCTGCTGGCTCCGTTTGCCGGGGTGTGGGTGGACCGGTGGGACCGGCATCGGGTGCTGGTGGTGACGCAGGCGCTTTCGATGGTGCAGTCGTTCATGCTGGCGGGGCTGGCGCTCAGCCACCTGATTACGGTGACGGACATCATCCTGCTCTCGCTGTTTCAAGGGCTGATTAATGCGTTCGATATGCCGGCGCGGCAGGCGTTTGTGACGGAGATGGTAAGCGACCGCTCTGACCTGGCGAGCGCGATTGCGCTGAATTCTTCGATGGTGAACGCGGCACGGCTGGTGGGGCCGTCGCTGGCAGGCTTGATTATCGCGGTGGCGGGGGAGGGATATTGCTTTCTGATCGACGGCATCAGCTACATCGCGGTGATCGCATCATTGCTGGCGATGCACGTGGAGCGGCGCGTGGTGGCAGCGCGGACGCGGCATGTGATGGAAGAGCTGGCGGAGGGATGGCGGTACGCGGCGGGGTCGGTTTCGATACGGTCGATTCTGCTGCTGATTGCGCTGGTGGGGCTGGTGGGGATGCCGTACATGGTGCTGCTGCCGATATTTGCGGCGCAGATTTTGCACGGCGGGGCGCATACGCTGGGCTTTCTCACCGGAGCGGTGGGGGTGGGGGCGCTGATCAGCGCAGGATATCTGGCGGCGCGCAAGAGCGTGATCGGACTGGGAAGGGTGATTCCGGCGACGTGCGCGCTGTTTGGCGTGGCGCTGATGGGATTCGCGTATTCGCGATGGCTGTGGCTCTCGCTGGTGGCGCTGGCGTTTACCGGGTTTGGCATGATGCAGCAGATGGCGGCCAGCAATACGGTGCTGCAGACGATTGTGGAGGAGGACAAGCGGGGGCGGGTGATGAGTTTCTATACGATTGCGCTGGCGGGGATGGCTCCGTTTGGGAGTTTGTTTGCGGGTATAGCTGCGAGTCATATTGGGGCTCCGCTGACGCTGGCGGCGGGAGGGTTGATTTGCGTGGGTGGAGCGCTGTGGTTCATGAATAAACTGCCGCGGATCAGAGAGCAGGTACGTCCGATTTATCGCAGCCTGGGAATATTGCCGGAGGTGGCGGAGGGGATGCAGGCGGCGGTGCGGGAGGGGTGAGACAGTTGTTAGTTGGTAGTTGTTAGTTGCTAGTTGTTAGTTGTTAGGGCGGAACCGGCTTGAGAGTTGACAATAGGTGCGGAGGTCCTGGGCCACAGCAAGGAGGGGTGTGGCTCAGGATTACGATTTCGTTCCGGATGGGAACGTTGGAACAACGGTTGTTCAGCGTTACAAGAGCTTGACGCAAATATGCCTCAAAAGAAAAAACATGTGGTGGAGGATGAGGTCGTCGATCCGCTCGAGTTGTTTCATCCGGCGGTGCGGGAGTGGTTCGAGGCGGTGTTTGAGGCGCCTACGAGGCCGCAGAGCATGGGATGGCCAGCGATTGCAAGGGGGGAATCGATGCTAATTCTGGCGCCGACGGGGACGGGCAAGACGTTGGCTGCGTTTTTATGGTGCATCGAGCGGCTGATGTTTTCGCCGGTGCCGGAGGTAGAGGCGCGCTGCCGGGTGCTGTATGTCTCTCCGATCAAGGCGTTGACGGTGGATGTGGAGCGGAATTTGCGCGCGCCACTGGTGGGAATTTCGCAGG
>JBDTLH010000312.1:0-4589 GCA_039934875.1 Acidobacteriaceae bacterium
CCCTCCAATTGCGTGCACTGCAAGACCTGCGACATCATGGACCCCTACCAGATCATCACCTGGGTGCCGCCGGAGGGCGGCGGCGGCCCAAATTACGATGGCATGTAGCGCGGGCCCAAAAGGCATCAAATAACATACTAAAATGCGCGAAAAACACCGCTTTTTGATGTTGTTTGCAACACTTTTGTGGCCTTAGCTTTAGGCTATTCCCGTCGTCGCCTATCTCCATATTGGGCTCGGATTGACTCCATTTGTGGAGTACTCCTCTCCCGACATCACGCCCGCTGGAATCCGTAACCTCTTTATTCCAGGCTGGTTACGCCTCGGCTTCGTCGCCGCCCTCGCGCTTCACTTCCACCTTCACGTGCGCCGTCACCTCGCGATGCAGCTTCACCGGCACCAGGAATTCACCCAATGTCTTGAGCGGCTCTTCCATGGGCATCTGCAGTTTGCGCCTGTCAATATTAAACCCTTTGGATTCAAGTTCTTGCGCGATGTCAGCCGAGGTCACCGAACCAAAGATATGGTCCTCTTTCCCCGCCTTGCGGAAGAACTCCAGCGAGACGCTATCCAACTGATTCAAAAGGGCTTCCGCCTGCTGCTTCTCGCCCGCCGTGCGCCGTGCCACGGCCGCTTTCATCTGCTCGATCACCGCCCGGTTCGACGCCGTCGCCTCGATCGCTAACCTCTTTGGCAGCAAGTAGTTACGGCCATATCCGTTGGCGACTTTTACCACTTCGCCGGCATTGCCCAGCGCGCTCACATCTTCTTTCAGTATGACTTCCATCGCTCCATCCTTAATCTAAAAATCGCCAGGGTGCTGTGCTAACCCGCGTCTTTTCAGCTACTTAGTAGCGTATCGCGAAGGGCAGCAACGCTATATTGCGCGCTTGCTTGATCGCCGTGGACAAATGCCGCTGATGCGGAGTGCACACTCCGGTCAGCCTCCGAGGCACGATCTTGCCCCGCTCCGCCACGAATCCGCTCAACAGGCGAACGTCCTTATAGTCAATAGAATCAATCTTTTCCACGCAAAACTTGCAAACCTTTTTGCGCCGAAAGAACTTGCGTCCCGAGGCGTCGCGCGCCCCTCCGGGACCTTGGCCCCCCGCACTCGGACGACGATCTCCGCCCGGTCCCGAGCTGGGACGGCGCTCTCCGCCACCCTGTGCTCCGTGTTGTTGATTTTCCTCAGCCATTTGCTAACCTCAAACTTTCTGCGCATCACCTAATCCAGTGGAATTAAGCCATGCGGAATCAATAGTTATGCGCCTGCTGGCGCCTCTGCCGGAGCCGCCGGCGCTTCCATCGGGACGGTCGGGACCGTCGTCTCCGCCGCCGCCGCCGGAGCTACCTGCGCCGAACGCTTCACCTTGCTGGCCCGCAGTTGCTGCACCTTGTGCAGCTTCTTATCCAGCTCGTCCTTACGTACGGTAATGAACTTGATCACCGGCTCAGAGACCCGCATGCGCCGCTCGATCTCCGCCACCATCGGTCCCGAACCCTCAATGTTCATAAGCACATAGAAGCCCTCGTTGAACTTGCGCACATGGTAGGCCAGACGGCGCTTTCCCATGCGCTCGGTGTTCTTGAGCGTGCCGCCCGCGGTTTCGACGTTGTGCTCCATGGTCGAGATCAGCTTATCGAGGTCCTCCTCGGTCAGATCAGGGCGGATAATGTACATCATTTCATAGCTACGGTTCATTGTTTTCTCTTCTCCAAACTGCCAAACTTATTCCGGCTTACGGTTAAACCGGTTCATTGCCGCCTGCGGTCCTTCGCTGACGATCGCCTTGACCGCCTCGGCTGCCTTCTGGATAGCTTCGTCGATTGCCGGCAGGTCTGCCTTGCGGAATTGGCCGAGCAGATATTTCACTCCGTCGGACGGCTTGTGTTCGGGGCCCACGCCCACTCGCACCCGCAACCAATCTTCTGTCCCCAGCACCGCCAGGATCGATTTGATCCCGTTGTGCCCGGCTGACCCGCCCCGCTCGCGAATCTGTATTCGTCCCAGCGGAAGATCGAGTTCGTCATAGACCACGATCAGGTCCTGCTTCAGATCGAAGCCGCCTTCCGCTTCGATTTCGTCTTCATCTCGGTCTCGGCCCGCCACTTTCTCCAGCAGCCGCTCCACCGCAAGACCGCTCAAATTCATGAACGTCTCGGGTTTCGCAAGGACGATCTCCTCTTGCGCGGCCCCCATTCGGCCGCTCGCCGTCAGCGAACGGCAGCGGCGGTTCGATAGGCTGAGCCCCAGCTCCTCGGCGAGCCGGTCGATGCTCAAGAACCCCATATTGTGCGGCGTGAATTGATACTCAATTCCGGGATTGCCGAGTCCCACGATCAATTTCATGCCGCCTGCTTAAAGCCTTCCTTGTCGCTCTTCTCCGGCTGGCCTACTTCTTGGGCTTCGCGGCGGGAGCGGCTTCCTCTTCCGGCTTGCCCTTCTTGGCAACTTCCGGCTCCGCCGTGGTGGGCGCCGCGGCGACCGCTTCCGGCGTCGCGACCACTTCTTCTCTCACTGCAGTGATGTGCGCCACCGTCTGGTTCCCGTCGGTGATGAACTTCAGCTTGCCGCCATGCGGCAGATCGGAGACGCGCAATACCTGTCCGAAGATCAGCCCGCTTACATCCACCTCAATCTGCACTGGGATGTCCCCCGGTAGACATTCAATCTCCACCTCGCGCTGCACCAGGTCAAGGATGCCGCCCTGCGTCTTCACGCCCTCAGGCACGCCCACCAACTGCACCGGAACGCTCACCCGCATGGTCTTGTCCATGGCTATGCGCTTAAGATCGATGTGCATCACGCTGCCCTTGATCGGCTCATACTGCCAATCCACGATCATGACCTTCGCGGTATCGCCGCCCACCTTCAGATCGAAGATGGTGTTGTGCCCTGCCTTGGAGTGCAGGATCTTGGTGATCTGCTTCGGCTCTACGGTAAGCGCGATGGGTTCCTTGCCCGCGCCATAAACCACCGCCGGAATCCTGCCCGAACGGCGCAGACGGCGGTTGTCGTTCTTGTTCGCGAGCGCGGTGCGCGGTGTCGCTTCCACTAATTCCTGTGAGGCCATTGTTTCCCTTTCAACTACGAGTCGCCAGCTTCCAGTCGCCAGCGTTAAGTGCTAATCGCCAGCTTCCAGTCGCCAGTCACGATTTTTAGCTCTGCCTCGCTCCTTCAACTGGTAGCTGGAGACTGGCAGCTGTTACAAAAAGAGGCTCGATACCGAGGTCTCCTCATGAATTGATTCAATCGCCCGCCCTAACAGCCCGGCGATCGACAGGACTTTGATCTTCGCTTCGTTCTTTGCATCTTCGCGCAAAGGGATGGTGTTGGTCACGATCACCTGCTCGATCCGTGAATTGTGCAGCCGCTCCACCGCCGCTCCCGAAAGCACGGGATGCGACGCGCAGGCATAAACTTTGGTGGCTCCCGCGTCGAGCAGCGCCTCCGCCGTCTTCACCAGCGTTCCCGCGGTATCGATAATGTCGTCGAGAATGAGGCAGGTGCGTCCGCGCACATCTCCGATGACGTTCATCACTTCGGTGACGTTGATGTCGGTGCGGCGCTTGTCCACGATGGCGAGGGCGGCGTCCATCTTTTTAGCAAAGAAACGGGCGCGCTCCACGCCTCCCGCATCCGGCGACACCACGGTCAAATTTGGCAGCTCCAGCTTGCGCACATGGTCCACCAGCACCGGAGAGGCGAACAGATGGTCCACCGGAATGTTAAAGAAGCCCTGGATCTGCGGCGCATGAAGATCGACCATCAGCGCCCGGTGCGCGCCCGCCGTGGTGATGATGTCCGCCACCAGCTTCGACGAGATGGGAACGCGCGGCTTATCTTTGCGGTCCTGACGCGAATATCCGAAATAGGGAATGACCGCCGTGATGCGCCGCGCCGACGCCCGCTTCAACGCATCGATCATGAACAGCAGCTCCATGATATGGGAATCCACCGGATCGCAGGTCGGCTGCACGATGAAGACGTCAGCCCCGCGCACATTCTCCAAGAGCTGAAAATAGACCTCTCCATCGGAGAAGCGCTGCAACTGCTTCTGCCCCGGATTGAGCCCCAGAAAAGCACAGATCTCCTCCGTCAACGCCGGATTCGCCGATCCGCAGAATATCTTGAAGCGCGTCTCATCCCGCACCCGCTGCGGCTTGCGCATTTCGGGCTTCGGCTTCTCTTTGGCGTTAGCATTCGCGGCATTGGCAGCTTCGCTCTGCATTCTTTCCGGATTAAGCGCGGGCGCGGTACTCATAGTCTGGCTTCTGGCTATTGGCTGCTAGCTTCTGGCTTCTAGCTGCTGGTTGCAATTGGTTACTTCTGTCCTCTAGCGAGCATCTATTTGGTAGCTGGTAGCTGGTAGCTGGTAGCCAGCAGCCAGTGGCTAGTGGCCAGCAGCCAGCAGCTATTTGGCTGGGCGACTAGGATTCGAACCTAGACAAAGTGCTCCAAAGGCACTTGACCTACCATTAGTCGATCGCCCAATGTTGCTACTTGATCCAGAACGAGTCCCAGTATTCACGCCGGGGCAGGGTCGCCGTGGCAAATGCGCGCAACCCTTGTTGCGTTAGTTGCC
>JBDTLH010000313.1:0-5090 GCA_039934875.1 Acidobacteriaceae bacterium
TGAGATAGTAGTTAATCGAGCCGCCATACGGCGGGTTCATGCCGACGCTCGCGCCCGAGGGCGCCATGTCGCGCTTCACCCCCCCGCGAAAGCGGTATGCCTGGCGAACGGGAAATATCGTCGCCTCCGCGGGCGCACCCTTCCACTGCTGCAGCGCGGTGATGTCGTCCAGAATCCAGTAGCCGCGCCCATAGGTATCCACCACCAGATCGTTAAACTGCGGCTGGATGGTCAACCAATACACCGGCGCGTGCGGCAGGTTCTGCTGAAACGATTGCCACTGCGCGCCATCATCGAACAATATGTACAGCCCGTTCTCCGTGCCTGCATAGAGCAGCCCCTTGCGCACCGGGTCTTCGCGCACCACATGCGTATAGCTCAGCGGAGAGCTGGGAATCCCATTCGTAATCCGCGTCCAAGTCTTGCCGAAGTCGGTCGTCTTATAGAGATAAGGATCGTACACGCCCACTTGGTGCCCATCGAAGGCCACATAACATGTGCCCGCCGCATACTTCGAGGGCTCGATCGCATCCACCGTCATCTTCGGAGGCAGTCCGGGCATGTTCTTGGTCAGGTTGGTCCACGTCTTGCCGCCGTCGCGCGTCATCTGCACCAGTCCGTCGTTGGTGCCCGCCCAAATCTGCCCCTTCTCCACCGGAGAAACCGCCAGCGCATACACCACGCCCGCATATTCCACGCTGAGGTTGTCCACTGTGAGCCCGCCCGAATCGCCGTGCATACTTGCATCGTTCAAGGTCAAATCGGGGGATATCTGCTGCCATGTCTGTCCGCCATCAGTGGTGCGGTGCACATACTGGCTGCCCACGTAAACCGTATTGTGATCGTGCGGCGAGATCGCGATAGGATACGTCCAGTTCATGCGTATCTTCACCTCTCCCGCATTCGCGCCCATTGTCCGCTCCGGCCATACGCTCACATCGCGCGCGAAGCCGGTGCGCAGGTCCACCCGCTCGGCCACACCGGCATAACATCCACCCCACACGATGTTGTTGTCCACCGGATCGACGACGTTCCATCCCGTCTCGCAACCCGCGGTGGTCGTCCACTGGCTGGCGCTGATGATGTATTCGCCGGGGACCTGGCTTGGCCCATGCTGCGGCTCGCCATCCTGCATCTGCCCGTAAACGCCATAGGGAATTTTGTTGTCCGTGGTTACGTGATAGATCTGCGCGATCGGCAGCCGTACCTCCTTCCACGTTTTCCCCCGTTCGACCGAGATCATCACTCCGCCATCGGAGCCGATCATCATGCGGTTAGGATTCATCGGGTCCGCCCACATGTCGTGGTTGTCGCCGCCGCAACCGCCCCCGCCGCGCTCTGCCCGCTCCTCGTCCGGATTGGGAATGATGTCTCCGGGGCAGGACTCCTTCTCGGTGGTGGAACCGCCGTCGAAGGTCACGCTATTGAAGTTCGAGGGGAAGTAAACTTCGTTCTCGTTGTCCGGCATCACCAGCATGCGGGTGTAGTAGTGCGGACGCTCATTCAACAGGCGGCTGTAATTCATCACCTTCCATTGATATCCGCCGTTATCGGAGCGCCACAGCGTACCGCCCTGTCCCGTCTCAATCAACGCATAGACGCGGTTGTCGTCACTGGGGGCGAAGTTGACCGCGATCTTGCCCATGGGCGTCTCCGGCAGGCCATGCTTGATGATCCGTTGCCAGTGGTCGCCGCCGTCGGTGGTCATAAACAGACCGCTGCCCGGGCCGCCGCTCTTGCGCCCCCAGGTTCTGATCGTGAACTGCCACGTCCCCGCAATCAGCTTTAGCGGGTTCTTGGGGTCCATGGTCAGGTCGGACGCGCCGGTATCGTCGTTCACGAACAGCACTCGCTCCCAACTCTTGCCACCGTCTCGGGTGCGAAAAATTCCCTTCTCTTGCTGCGGCGCATATCCCGTTCCCATGACCGCCGCATAAACCACATCCGGATCGCGCGGATCAATCACGATGCGCCCAATGCGTCCCGACTTTTCCAGCCCCATGTGTTGCCAGCTCTTGCCGCCGTCCACCGACTTGTAAATGCCATTGCCTAGCGAAACATTGCTGCGGATCCACGTCTCTCCCGTGCCTACCCACACCACTTGATGATTTGACGGGGCGATGGCGATGGACCCAATCGATTGCGCGGTCTGCCCATCGAAGACCGGCAGCCAGTGCTCGCCCGCGTCGAACGACTTCCACACGCCGCCCGAGGCCGCGCCCGCGTAATACACATTGGGATTGCCCGGCTCGCCCACCACCGCCGCGACCCGGTTCCCCGGAGGCCCGATGAAGCGGTAGCGCAGCGCCTGAAACGGATTTGCCCCCGGCTCCGTCCCCCTGGTCTGCGCTCCGGCTTTCGCCTGTGCGTGGGAAGCCAGTGAAAACACCGATGCGAATAAAACTACACTGAGAATCACGAGTGAAAGCCGTAGCTTGGAAAAGGTCAAGAAAAATCCTCCGCAGAGTTGCTCCCAACACCATACTGCAACTTGCGGGATTTGTGCACAAGAATGCATACAAGGCGCGCGCTCGCGCAGTGTCGGAGATATATCGAAGGGCTTCATTGCTAAAAGCGCAGTACCAAGCGCAGTACCATCAGACGAAAAACACCGCAGGTGAAACGTGAAACCTCTTCGCCAATCGTTTGATGCTCGACCGTCAACTGCCGCTTCCCGCTCAGAACTTCAGAGGCCACACTCTCCGTCGCAAACACGCCGACAACATATTGCTCCATAGCAATGAACTTACAGAGTTGCATTATTGTGCTGCCACTGATCGTGGAGGGCACCGAGGAATGCGATGAAGCGCGGGTCGCTGCGGAGATTATCGAGGTCCTTATCGCGGGCATAGAGCGGGTAGCAAGGAAAGCCGTCTTCCGCGGCGCGCTTTAGCCAATTGAGCGCTTCCTCGTGCTGATTCATGAGCGCGTAAGCCGAAGCGACGGCGTACTCCGTGTGGTGAAAGTGCTGGTAGCCGCTGCCCAGGCGTACTGCTTGGGCGATCTTCTCGTGGGCGAGACGCCGGTCGCCATTGCTGGCGGCGAGGATGGCTTCCATGCCACGTAAAAGCGCAGCAGTATCCGTGTGGTCGTCCTGGGGTGCCCCGCCCAGAAAAGCAGCGGCCTCGGCGCGTCGGCCCAGTTGATACATCGCAAAGCTGGTCTGATAAGCCCACAATGATGGCAGGAAGCGGCGAGAGTCACGAATGCTTTGCAGGGCGTCCTCGTACCGGCCTGCATAAAGGAGATTGACGCCGATTCGAAAGCGGGTGCCGGGATTGGCTGGGTTGAGGGCCTCGGCCTTTTGAAACTGCTCTCTGGCTTTCTCCAAGAGGCCGATGTGATTATAGATGTTCCCGAGCTGCTGGTGGGCCTCATCGGAATTCGGGTTGAGGGCGAGGGCATGTTTGAGGTCGGCCACAGCGGCAGCGGTCGGGAAGTGGTTCGCGTAGTTCCAGATAAGCGTTGAGCGAGCTGTGTAGCAGTCGGCCATGCCGGGGTCGAGTTCGAGGCATTTCTGGGTGGCCACGAACGCCTTCTGGCGGGCGTCGTCGTTGTTGCGGTCGAGCTCGGTGCCCCGGGTACGGTACTCATAAGAGATCGCGGCGTAGATGGGCGCGAACTCGGGATCGTCGGCGATTGCTTGCTCGAAGAGGGCGATCGCGCGGTCGTTGTCCGGCTTGTTTAGGTGCTGCGAATAATACTTTCCTTGCAGGTACAGATCATACGCGGCGGGATCTACGGTGCGCTCGCGTGAAAGGCGGCTCTCCTCGCCGGGAGTGAGTGCGGCCTTGACATGGGTGACGATGTCTTTCGCGACCTCGGATTCGAGGGTGAGGATGTCGCCCATCTTACGATCGTAGGTCTTTGCCCAGAGCTGCCTGTCACTGGACGCGAGCACCAGCTGCGCTTTGACGCGGACGTCGTCACCTTGGCGCTCGATGGAGCCTTCGACAACGGCGTCCACCTTAAGCTCTCGTGCAATCTGCGGCGCCGAGGTCGTGCCGTGCCGGTATTTGCTGGCCGAGGTGCGCGACATGACGCGCAGTGAACCTACCTGCGCCAGTTGCGTCGTAATGGCATCGGTAATGCCATCGGCAAAGTAGGTTTGGGCGGCGTCGCCGGAGAAGTTATCGAGTGGAAGCACGGCAATGGAATGGATTGGCGGCGCGGACTGAAAATGCGCCGGCAGAAAGAGGGCGGCGAGGATTCCCGCCACTAAGATTAGAGTTGCCGAGATAAGTACGGGTATTCGAAGTCGCCGGGAGCGCGACGGGCGTCCTTGGGGTAGTGCCGATGCGGGCGGGACTGGCGGGGCTGTCGGACCGGGTGGTGAGCTGGCTAACGGCGCTGGCTGAGCTTCTACTGACTTGATCGCGCCTACGAAGCGATAACCCTTGCGCGGCAGGGTTTCAATGTAGCGAGGCTTGTCCGCAGAGTCGCTGAGAGCTTCGCGGAGCCGCTTGATGGCATTATTGAGACCGTGGTCAAAATCGACGAAGGTGTCGGCTGGCCAGAGCTGCTGGTGCAACTCTTCGCGCGTGACTACCTCGCCTGGGCGAGCAAGCAGGACGGCGAGAATCTGGAAAGACTGCCCCTGCAAACGCACCTTGCGACCCAGCCTGGACAGCTCGCCGCTTTGGAGGTCCAGATCAAAAGGCCCGAACTGAATGGTTGCAGACCTTAGAGCAACGCCCATTACAGGACCCTCAATCTGCGCAGTTTATCACTTCTTGAACGAACGGATAACGGAGGCTGTCGAGTTTGGCTACTGCGCCGCCAGTTCTCTTGTTTTCAGCAAATTATGAGGATACCAAGAAGATATCTAGCCGTGAGGGCCGCGTGATTGCGCCTCCTGCGCAGTTCAAGCATTGTGTCCTGGTCTGGCCGAGATACTCGGTCAGGCTAATTCAACGACTGCAAGGAGTTTCCAATGCGAGAAAACATTTACCATAGCAACTTCCTGCGATTTGTCTTCATGACAATATTCGCCGCCTTTCTGACAACCGGCCTTCATGCGGATGACGTGACCGACTGGAACCAGATTCTCTTTCTGGCCGCGCATGTAGCCAACAGCCCATCCACAGTCG